>DATADA010000028.1:0-14318 GCA_036258775.1 Candidatus Limnocylindria bacterium
GTTCATCCGGAGGTGGTGGGCGACGACCGCGACGCCGTTGAGACGCCAGTGCCGCGCAAGCAGCCCACCGACCGCCGAGCCGGAGAGCGATTCGTTCGACCCTTCGGCCATCAGCCCTCCGGTTGCCTGAAGCGGAGCGACCAAAGGCGCCGCTACCCGCCCAGCAGCGCGCGCAGCTCGGCCTCCACCCCGCTCGACACCGAGCCGGTGCCGCCGAGGATGACGACCTGCTTGACCCCGAGGCGCAGCAGCTCCTGCTTGACCGCGCTCGGCACGGTGCCGCCCGGCACGAGCAGGATCGGGGCGCGCGCGATCCCGGCCGGCGGGCCGCCGGCGAGGGCGTCAGGGAAGTTCGTCCCGGTGGCGACGTAGGCGACGCCGGCGGCGGCGAAGTGCGCCTGGCTGATGGCCACCGCGCCGAGGTAGCGGTCCGCGGCGGTGATGCGGGTGACGCTGCCGGTGGTGTAGCGGTCGAGGGCGGCCTCGAGGCTCGCCGCCACCGAGCCGGTGCCGCCGAGGATGACGATGCGCCCGGGCTTGAGGCGTGTCAGCTCGGCGCCGATCGAGGTCGGGATGCCGTCGTAGCGGACCAGCAGCACCGGGGCACCCGCCTTCGCCGCCGGCGGCACCCCGGCGAGGGCGTCGGGGAACTTCTCGCCGGTGGCCACGTAGGCGACCGGCACGCCGGGGGCGAAGTGGGCCGCCGACACGCCGGCGGCGGCGGCGTAGCGGTCCGGGCCGGCGATGCGGGTGACCGACCCGGTCGTGTAGCGGCGCAGGGCGCTCTCCACCGCGGTCGAGACCGAGGCGCTGCCGCCCACGATGACGATGCGCCCCGGCCGCAGGCGGGTCAGCTCGGCGGCGATCGGGGTGGGGATGGAGCCCGACCGCACGAGCAGCACCGGTCCGCCGAGCTTCGCCGCGGCGGGGCCGGCCGACAGGGCGTCGGGGTAGTTCTCGCCGGTGGTCACGAAGGCGACCGGCACGCCGGGCGCGAAGTGGAACTGCGAGATGCGCGCCGCGCCGGCGTAGCGGTCGGGGCCGTCGAGGCGGGTGACGGTGCCCGAGGGCGAAGGACTGGCGCTCGGGCTGGCGCTGGACGAGGGGCTGGGGCTCGCGCTGGGCGAGGGGCTCGGGCTCGGGCTCGCGCTGGGCGAGGGGCTCGGGCTCGGACTCGGGCTCGCGCTGGGCGAGGGGCTCGGGCTCGGCGTTGGGCTGGCGCTCGTGCTCGGGCTCGGAGTGGACGGAGGCGCTGTGCGGTCGAGGCGCCAATTCACGACACCGTGGCCGCTCCCGGGGTACGTCGCGACGCCACCCGATAGCGCGATCGAGTACGTCGTGCCGGCGGTAGCGTCGAACGCCGCCTCGCTCCACAGCGTTCCGAAGGCGTCGTCGCTCAGCACGACCTTCCTGAGAGCATCGACGGCGGCGCCGGTGTAGACACCGACGACGGTGTCGTAGTCGCTGCCGATGGTGTCGATGACGACACGACCGGAGGCGGGCGCCGTCCATCGATACCAGATGGAGCGACCGGCGTACGGGCCCGCGTGCAGAGGCTCGCCAGCCTCCGAGTCGGCGTGGCGGGTGATGCCGGTCGTCGTGCCGGAGTCGCCCGAGACGGCCTGAGCGGCCGCCCAGTCGTCGTTCGACGGCGGGAACGGCCAGCTGCGCCGAGCGGGCGTGGCGTCGACGTTGCCCGCCGCGTCCACGGCGCGGAAGGCGACGCTGTTGCTGCCCTCCGGGGTGAACCCCCAACCGTACGGCGGGGCGCAGCGATGCCAGGACCCGCCGTTGCCTGAGCACTCGAACTCGACGCCCGGCTCGTCGGCCACGAAGTCGAAGAACGCGTCGCGCAGCGCGCCACCGTACGGCCCGCGCACGATCCGCGTTTCGGGCGGCCGCGCGTCGGAGAGCGTGCCGACGGTGAAGCGGAAGCTGTACGGCTGCACCAGGCTGTTTCCGGCCGTGTCGCGCACATTCGCGACGGTGACGACGTAGGGGCGTGACGCGGCGAGCGTCGTGCCCGGACGCACAGTGGCGGTGCGTGACCCGACGTCATACGTGACGCTCCCGGTGACCGTCTGCCCGGTCGACGCATCGGTCAATCGGATGGTCTGCGGCGTGACCGAGACCGGTTCGACGGCGCGAGCGAACTCGATGGTAGGCGCGACGCCACCGGCGAGGCCAAGCGCAAAGTGAGCCGGCGTGACGTCGCGGATCCAGGCGGTGGCTCCGGGAGAGATCGACGTTCCGACCGGAGCACCGACCGACGCGCGGATGGTGTATCCCCACGGCGCACCGGGTTGGAGCGGGCTGCGAGATGGGTAGACGTTCCAGACCCGGATGCGGTACGTGCCGGCGGGCGCATAGTCGAGGTAGATGTGCGCCTGCGCACCCGCGAACGTGGGCCCGACCACGGTGCGGAGCTGCGGGTCGAGGATCTCGACCATCGCCTCGTACTCCTCGCCTCGACCCTGCGGCGGGTTCGCACCGAGCTCGAAGTCGATCCGTGACGGCGAGGAAACGCTCACCGAGTACCAATCCTCGTCCCCCTGCGGCGAAATCGTGCCCCACGAGTAGTTCGGTGCAGCAGGCAGCGGCCGCGCGCGGTCCGGCGTGCCATTGGGCTCAGACGGGTCGCCGGGCGGCGGTCGCACGGCGGCGGCCGCAGGCGCTCCCAGCAGCGCGGCTGCGTCGAGGAGGCCTCGCCCGTAGTACGGGTCGATCCCCTGTGGCCCGGCATCGCGCGCGGTGGTCAGGAGTCGCTCCACCAGCGCGGCCTGGCCGAGGCCGGGATCCCTGGCGCGTGCCAGGGCGACCGCGCCGGCGACCAGTGGGGCGGCGAACGACGTCCCCGAACCGATGGCGTAGCTGTCCGCCGCCCCCGCGGCGGGATAGCTCGAGATCACGTCGTGGCCCGTCGACGCCACGTCGACCCAGCCGCCGTGATTCGAGAACCAGGCGATGTCGCCCTCCCAGTCGGTGGCGGCGACGGCGACCACGCCGGGATACGCGGCGGGGTAGTTCGGCTCGTCGGCGGCGTCGTTGCCCGCCGCCGCCACGACGACGACGTCGTGCGACAGCGCGTAGTCGACGGCCGCACGCAGCGCCGGGCTGTCACCGTACCCGCCGAGCGACAGGTTGACGATGTCCGCGCCGTGGTCGGTGGCCCACACGATCCCCTCCGCGACGTCCGCATCGGTGCCGGTCAGGTCCGCGCGGAGAACCTTTACCGGGAGCAGGCGGGCGTTGTTGGCAGCGCCCACGCCACCCCGCCGATTGCCGTGGATGGCCCCCGCGACGCCCGCCACGAAGGTGCCGTGCCAGCTGTCGTCGGACGGGTCGGCGTCCTGGTTCACGAGATCGATTCCGCTCAGCAGGCGGTCGGCGAGGTCGGGATGGTCACGGTCGACGCCGGAGTCGAGGATCGCGATGACCGGTCCGGGTGTCGCAGGCGCCGCCGCCCACGCCTCCCGGAAGCGGTGCAGATCGAGGTAGTAGTGCTGGTCGCCTTCGACGAAGAGCATGTCGTTCGGATCGGCGGCGGCCGTTCGTAGGTAGTTGGGGGAAGCTGCATCCACGCGGGGATCGGCGCGCAGGCGCGCCACGACCTGCTCGACCGATCCCGACCGCACCCGTGCCAGCCGGAAGCCGATCGCCGGCAGTTCGCGACCCGCCCGGGCGCCATGCCCTTCCAGGACGGCCTCAGCGCGGGCCGGTGGGACTCCGGCCGCGAATCGCACGAGGATCTCACCCGGTGCCGTTCGTGCCTCGGGACGCTCCGGTTCCGGCACCGGCACGCGCTGGAGCGCAGCCGGCGTGACGAGATCCCCAGTTCCGGGATCCCGTCGCGGCTCGAAGGACCCGGGCCCCGGGGTGCCTGCGACGGGGCTGCTCGACGCGGCGAGCATGCCGGCCAGAACCAGGCTGACGAAGCGTGGTGCGATGCCGGCTCGCAGCGACTCCCTCCTCTGCCCCCGCGCGCTCGGCACGGCGATCCCCCTCGCAGCCTGCGAAGTGCGGCGATGATGAGCGGAGCCGGCGGCTCCCGTCAACGCTTCTGGGGTCGTCAGATCCGCGCTCAGCCGAACGGCTTCACCACCATCACGAAGACAAGGAATGCGATCAGTCCCTGCAGCGCCCAGGTCGCTGCTCGAGCGCGCGGATCCGAGATCACGCTGGCGAGCGCCTCTGATGGCCGGTCGTCCGGGCTCCCCTCGGCCGCCCGCTCCAGCCGCTCGACCCACGGATCGGTGATCCCGATCCCCAGCGCAACGGCGGCGAGGAACGCGAGGTAGGCAAGGATCAGCCACGGCCGCAGCAGGTCGATCTGGCCGGCGAGCGCTGCGAGGAATCCGAAGGCCACGCCAGCGAGGAGGAGCGCCGTGGCGATCGGGCCGGAGAGCGGCTTCACGAGGCGAACGGTCGTACGGATCGCCCGCACATCCCCGCTGCCCGCGACGCGGCGCAGCACCAGCTCTCCGCTGATCGCCAGCGCTACGCCGAAGAACATCGACAGGATGTGGAGGTACTTGAAGGCGATGAACGGCTCCATCCGCTGATTCCCTCTAGCGCTGAGATCTGGCCCCACGCCTGGTGGCCCGCGTTGCGGACGTCACGGAAGCGGAACGCCGATCGGCTCGATGGCCGACGGCGCGCCTTGGTGATCGAGTCCTTCAGCGGACCAGACGGGACCGTCGGGCCGCAGCTCGAGAACGGCCGGTCCCTCCGCCGCGGCGCCGGCCCGGCGACTGACGAGGCCGCCAAGCGCACCGGCCGGCCGGTTGGCGACGTACAGGACCGCGTCGGCGCCGCGCCGCTCGGCCACGCTGCGCAGGAAAGGGACGACGGCGCGTCCGGGCGGGTTGGACCTGCGCTGCCCGACCGAACCGTACATCGCGAGCGGCCGACGGGCGCTGCTGAGCACTGCCCGCGCTCGCGCTCCGAACCGTCCCCAGCGGCCCGCGTGGTGAGGAAGGTGCAGCAGGGTCACGCCGCCGAAGGGCTCCTCCCAACCGTCGCCGAGACTGTCCGGGATCCGGCGCCCGTACTGAAACCCCGAGTCGCCGCAGATCGCGACCGCGGCCCCCGCCGCATCCTCGACGACCATGACGTGGCTCAGCCGGTTCGACAGCGTCGGCAGCCCGGTGTCGACCGCCTCCATGACGCGGAAGACCTTGTCCCAGACCGCCGCCACGTGCTTCGCATAGTGCTCGACGTACCGCCGCGTGGGAGCGAGGTGCCAGAGTCGCGGCCCCGTGTCGTTGCTCGCACCGGTCATCGGCGCGACGGCGTCCGGAGCGATCGCGGCGCTCCACGGAATCGAGTGCTCGTCGAGGGCGGCGACCAGGCGCTTCAGGGTCGACGCCGAGATGAGCTCTCGCTCGATGAGTGCCGCGCCGCGGAGGAGGGGGCGTCGCGCGCGGTCCACAGCTCGCAGCGCGCGGGCCTGGCCGGCGGTCCGGACGAGGCCCGCGAGGGCAGGCAGTCCCGCCTCCAGGGCGACGCCGACCGCGCGCTCGGCCGCCGGGTCCGCCGAGCTCCTGCCGGACGCGGAGACAGCGTCGACGGCACGGCGCAGTGCCGCGATCGTGCGTTGCGATCGGCTGGCTCGCTCCTCGAGCGCCGAGTACGCCTCGGCCAGGCTTCGTCCGGCGGCGAAGTGATCGGCCAGCAGCGGGCTTGGTCCGGCGCGTCGCCCGAACCCGCCGCCGCCGGCCGCGATGACGTCACCGTGAGGGTGAGGTTGCGCCGGGACCATCGCGTGCGCGATGCCGCCCGCGAGGATGCGATTCTCGACCAGCCAGCAGAGCCCCTCCAGGTGGTCCGCGTCGAAGTGAGTGCCGATCATGAGGTCCACCCGCCGCTGCCGCCGCAGGTACGGCTCGAAGGGCTCTATCTCATGCTGGCGGCCGCCGTCGAACAGCGCGCGCCAGCCGTCGTCCGCCTCGATCAGGGCGGAGTCCCCCTGGCCGACGTTGAGGAATGCGACCCGTCTGATCCGCCCGGTCACCCCGCCCGCTCGCGCTCGATCGGCCGGAGCGTACACGGCAGGCCGTGCCGCCGCGGCTGATCGGCGAGCCGGTCGTCGGCGGCCGGAGCCGAGATCCGGTGCTGATCCTCAGCCCGGCGCTGTGACGAGGGCGGCGAGCGCTCTCTTTCCGATGCCGCGCAGCTCGTGCTCGCCGCGGTCATCGAAGGCGAGCTCGGAGCCGGCGAGGAGGTCACGCACCGTCGCGGAGACGAGCACCTCGCCGGGCCGGGCGATGCTGAGGATGCGGGCGGCGGCGTGCACCGCGATGCCGCGGACGTTGTCCGGGGCGAGCTGGACCTCGCCGGTGTGCACGGCGGCTCTGGCGGTCAGCCCGAGACCCGCCGCCGCCTCGAGCATCGCCGCGGCGCAACGGACCGCCCGCGCCGGGCTCTCGAAGAGGACCAGGAAGCCATCGCCGGTCGTGTCGATCTCCCTGCCCGCGAAGCGCTCGATCTGGGCGCGCAGCGCCTGGTTGTGTTCGGCGAGGAGCGTTCGCCAGCCCGCGTCGCCGACCTCGCGCAGCTTCTCGGTGGATCGCGACAGATCCGTGAAGACGACGGTCGACAGGACGCGGTCGCCCACGGCCATGGGCGACTTCGCGAACGTCCGCCGACCGGCGTAGTCGACCGAGACCCACGGCTCGTCGCCCACCACCCAGGCGTCGTGCCCCGGTGGGATCTCGAACGCGTCGCCCGCCCTCAGCTCGATGGAAGCGCCGTCGTTCATCTCGACGTGCAGCTGCCCGGACAGCACGTAGCCGAGATGGTGGTACTGGCACGAGTCCGTGCCGGCGATCGGCTTCAGGTGCTCGGACCAGCGCCAGCCGGGCTCGAAGATGGCGCGGCCGACGACGAGCTCGCCCAGCTCCACCACCTCGATCCGTCCGCGCTCGAACGGACGCGTCTCGTCTGCACGCTCGAACCGCTTTCGCCGCAGCTGCATCCTTCCCGCGCCTCCCTGAGCTGCCGCGACCCTAGCCGCCCGCCGTTGCCAGGTAGACGCCGGGCAGGAAGCGGCTCGTGGTGGCGCGGTATCCGGCGTAGTCCGGGAAGCGATCCGCCAGCCAGGCCTCCTCGCGACGCGCCTTGGCGTCGAGCCAGATCGCCAGCACAGCCGCGACGATGCCCGATGCGAGGCTCGCGGTCGCCGTCGCCCAGCCGAGGGCGAGCAGGATGAGCGCCGCGTAGATCGGGTGGCGGATCTCGGCGTAGACGCCGGTGCGGACGAGCCGCGCCTCGGGCCGGGGCCGCGGCATCGGCGTCACGCTGGGCCCGAGCTGATGTACGGCACGCCCGGCCAGCAGGGCGCCGCCGAACAGCAACGCCGCACCGATCACCGCCAGCGGGCGCCGCGCGCCGGACGCTCGCAGGCCACGGTCGTGACGACGGACGCCGAGCAGCCCGACAAGCGCGAGCAGCAGGAGCTGCCCGAGCACCCAGCCCTCTCCCCGCGGGCCGAGCGACGGGAGACGCGAGGAGGACACGCTCATCGCCGTGACATGGTTCCGCCCATGATGCGGCGGCTGTCCACGGCCTGCCATGGCCGGTGTAGTCTCTTCCCCTCCATGACCCGACCGATGGGCCGCCGTCGCGAGGACGCCTGGCTCGCCTTCATCTCCAGCAGGAACGGCTGAGCCGCCCCTTCCACAACCAGCGTCGGAGGAAGGGGCGACGGACGCGTGCGCCGGTGCCCGCTCGAGCGGGCGGTGCCTCGCGGCGTCCCCGACAGCTCGAAGGAGATGGTCATGCCGATGCCGCATCGCACGTTCGCGCAGCTCGCGAAGCGACGGCTCGTCGGAAAGGAAGGTCGGGAGCGGATCCGCGAGGTGCGCGCGCTGCTCGCGGAGCTGCCCGATTACCGGAACGGGCCGTACGCGGACCTGCGCAAGGCGCTGCTCGCAGAGATCGAGGACACCCGGGTTCGCGCGCGGGCCGTGCATCGAGACTCGATCGCGATTCGGCGTGAGGGAGCCGCGCAGGTCGCCCTGGTCGGGCCGCCGAACGTCGGGAAGTCGTCGCTGCTCCAGGCGCTGTCCGAGATCCAGATCAAGACGGGGGACTACCCCTTCACGACACTGCGACCCGTGGCGGCGCTGACGCGCATCGGTGGCGTACTCGTCCAGCTGGTCGAGATCCCCGGCCTCATCGCCGGCGCCTCCGAGGATCGCGGCGGCGGACGGGCGCTGCTCGGCGTCCTGCGCTCGGCGGACGTGATCGTGTACTGCCTCCGCCTCGGGACCGACCCGGTCGAGCTCGAGGTGATCCGTGGCGAGATCGCGACGGCGGGCATCGAGAAGCGGGCGATCCTGGCCGCGACCCAGGCCGATGAGGCGGACGGGCCCGCGCTGGAGCGGCTCGCCGCGGCGGTTCCCGACCTCGAGGTCGTGGCGGTCTCGGTGCTGGACGAAGCGTCGCTCGATCGGCTGCGCGGGGCGATCTGGGCGCTGACCGGACTGATCCGGGTTCGGCTGCGGAGCGACGGCTCGATCGACCCCGAGCCGCTGGCGCTCCACCCGGGCGCGACGGTCGCCGACGTCGCCGGCTCGGTCCACCACGACCTCGCCGCGAGCTTCCGTGCGGCGCGCGTGTGGGGTCCGTCGGCACGCTTCGACGGCCAGCGCGTCGGCCGCGACCATGTCGTGCAGGAGGGGGACGTCGTGGAAGTCCTGCGCTGAGCGTGGGGCAGGGACCCCGCGCCACGGGAATGTCGAGAGCCGCCTCGTAGAATCGGCCGCGTGACCGAAGCGGAAACGGCGGCGGGGCACCCGACCTTGATCGAGCCGTCGGACCTCCCCACCGGAACGGTCACGATGCTCTTCACCGACATCGAAGGGTCGACCCGGTTGCTCGGCGAGCTCGGCGACCGCTACGCGGAGCTCCAGGAGAGTCACTTCGGGATCCTTCGCGCCGCCGCCGGCGCGGCTGGCGGGGTCGAGTTCGGAACGGAGGGCGACGCGTTCTTCGCGGCGTTCCGCACGCCGATCCAGGCCGTCGCGTGTGCGGCCGACGCGCAGCGACGGATCGCCGCTCACCGCTGGCCGCACGGCGGGCCGCTCCGCGTCCGCATGGGCATCCACACGGGCGACGTGGGGCTCGTCGCCGGCGGATACGTCGGCATGGACGTCAACATCGCGGCTCGCATCGCGGCCAGCGCCCACGGCGGCCAGGTCGTCGTGTCGGAGGCGACCCGCGGCCTCGTCGCACACTCTCTCCCGCGTGCGGTCGGCCTCCGCGACCTCGGTGAGCATCGGCTCAAGGACGTCGCTCACGCCATCCACCTGTACCAGCTGACCGTCGACGGCCTGACGACAGAGTTTCCGCCGCTCCGGACGCTGGACGGCGGCCGGCGCACGAACCTGCCGCCGGAGCGCACGTCGTTCGTCGGACGGCTGGCGGAGCAGGCGTCGCTCCGCGAGCTGCTCGGTCGGTCGCGGCTGGTGACGCTGATCGGCACCGGCGGCACGGGCAAGACCCGCCTCATGCTCCACGTCGCGTCGCACCTGGTCGACCGATACGACGACGGCGTCTGGCTCGCCGAGCTCGCTCCGCTCAGCGACGACTCGCTGGTGGTCCCGGAGGTGGCTCGAGCAGTCGGGGCCGTCGAGGAGCCGGGGAGGCCGCTGGCCGAGACACTGACCGACTTCCTGCGCGCCAAGTCGCTCCTCCTGCTGCTCGACAACTGCGAGCACCTGGTGGAGGCGGCCGCAGTCCTCGCCGAGTCCTTGTTCGTCAGCTGCCCGGGCCTCACCGTCCTTGCCACGAGCCGCGAGGCGCTCGGTATCGAGGGCGAGGCCATCTTCCAGGTGCCGTCACTGGCTCTGCCGGCCGCGCTCGAGCCTCCTGACATTCACGCCCGGTCCGATGGCTGGCTCGAGGACATCGCCACCTCGGAGGCGGTGCGCCTGTTCGTGGAGCGGGCGCGGGGCATCGTTCCGTCGTTCTCGGTGACGGCCTCGAACGCGGCGCACGTGCTGGAGATTTGCCGGCGGCTGGACGGGATCCCGCTCGCCCTGGAGCTGGCCGCGGCCCGCCTCTCGGTCCTCTCGGTCGAGGAGGTCGCACGCGGGCTGTCGGACCGATTCCGGCTGCTCACCGGCGGTCGCCGCACGGCCGTGCCGCGCCAGCAGACGCTGCAGGCGCTCGTCGACTGGAGCTGGGACCTGCTCGACGAGGAGGATCGGGCGCTTCTTCGGCGCCTATCGGTATTCGTGGGCGGCTGGACGCTCGACGCGGCCGCGGCGGTCACCGCCGAGGATGGTCGCGACAGGCTGGGAACGCTGGACGGACTGTCCCGCCTGGTCGACCGGTCGCTCGTCGCCGTGGAGCGTGGGGACGGCGGCGCGACGCGATACCGGATGCTCGAGACGATCCGCCAGTACGCCCGCGACCGGCTCGTCGCGGCTGGCGAGGCGGCGCCCATCCGGGCTCGGCAGGTCTCGTACTTCTTGCGGCTCGCGCTCGAAGGCGAGCCCGCGCTGCGCGGACCCGAGATGATCCCGTGGCTCCACCGACTCGACGCGGAGGTGGACAACTGCCGCGCGGCGCTCGACTGGGCGTTCGAGACCGACGTCGTGAGCGCGCTCCGGCTGTGCGTCGCGCTCAAGGCCTACTGGGATGCGCGCGCGGGCGCAGAGAAGCTGGAACGGCTCCGCCAGGCCGCGGAGGTCGCCGAGCGGATGGCGCCACGCGGTGGGCAGGCCGCCGACCGTGATCGAGCGATCCTGGTCGCTCGGGTGCTCGCTGCCGCGGCCCAGGCGCACGCGGTGTGGACGGACGCGACGGCGGGGCTCGCCTGGGCACACGACGCGGTGGCGATCGCTCGCGGTGCCGGCGACGTCGCGACGCTGGCCGACGCGCTCGGCGCGCTCGTGCTCGCTCGCATCTTCGCGGGTCAGCACGATGGCCTCGACGCCCTGCGCGACGAGGCGCTGGACGCCGCGCACCGGAGCGGGAACTCGTGGCTGGTGACGATGATCGACTCCGGCGCCGCGGAGCTCGACGTGGCGAACGGGGATCTCGATCGCGCCCGCCAGCGCCTGGAGAAGGCGGTGGAGGCGGCCAAGCGATCCGGCAATCCGTTCGCGCTCGCGTTCGCGGCGCTGAGCCAGGGGGTCGCGAGCGGGTTCGTCGGAGACGTCGACGCCGCCCGACGCTGGTTCGCCGAAGCGATGGCGCGCTACGAGGAGATGGGCGACCGCCGATTCGTGCTGATCGCGCGCAGCGACCTGGCGCACGCGCTCCGCCGCGGCGGCGCGCTCGACGAGGCGGAGGCGGTGTATCGGGAGACACTGCACGAGTGGGTGCACGTCGGGAACCGCGGAGCGGTGGCCAACCAGCTGGAGTGCTGTGCCTACCTGGCGCAGGATCGCGATGACGGGGAACGTGCCGTTCAACTGCTCGCCGCCGCGGGTGCCATTCGCGAGCTGGTCGGCGCCGCCATGCTTCCGTTCGAGCGCGTGGAGTACGAGGCCGCCCTACGCTCGCTCCGCGAGCAGCTCGACCCGACCGCGTTCGGAGCCGCGTGGGCAGCGGGTCGGCGGCTCAGCCTCGACGATGCGGTCGCACTCGCGCTCGCACGCTCGCCGGCGTAGGTCGCTGGCTCGGCGCATCGGTGCCTTGCGCCGCCGGGCAATATGGTGGCTGCCGGCCGGCGGCCGACGGCTCGCTGAGCCGAGCACATCTGACCGAGCGGAGGCAGCATGATTCCAGCGAGCCGCGCGTCTACCCAGCCACCGCGAACGGCGGCCCCCGTCAGCCTCGTCGTCAAGCTGCCGCCGGACGGCAGCAAGGCGCAGCTACGCAGCGACATCGACCAGGCCCTCGGCGAGGACTGGAGGATCTCGCGCCTCTTCCCGCCGGACCCGGACAAGCCCGAACTGATGCGCTGGTTCGTCGTCGCCGGCCCGCTGAGCCTCGCCGAGAACCTCGCACACGGGCAGGCCGCGTGGGAGGCCGCGCACCGGCTGCAGCGCACCGGCGCGTACGAGATCGAGCCGCAGGTGCCGAAGAGCACCTACGCGCCCGTGCGAGCCAGCCCGCGAGCGCGCGCAGCCGCCCAGCCGCACCTGCCGGGCAGCAGCAGCAAGACCTGGGCGCTGGAGAAGGCCCGGGTCCTTCAGGCCTGGCAGCTCCCACCCCGTCCGGGAGGCCAGGCCGATGGTTCCGGTGTCGTGGTCGGCCACCCCGACACCGGCTACAGCCGCCACCCCGAGCTCTACCCGGCATCGCTGGACCTCGACCTCGACCGCGACGTCGTCGATGCCGACGACGACGCGCAGGACCCGATGCGCCAGGGCACGGTCGGGCACGGTACCGCGACCGGCTGCGTCATCGCCGGGCGGCGGGCCGGTCAGCTCGCCGGTGTCGCGCCGGGCGCGACGCTCCGGCCAATCCGCGCGATCATCGACGTCGTCGTGGTGTTCGGTGGCGATGTGGCGCTGGCGATCGACTATGCCCGCCGGACGGGGTCCCACGTCATCTCGATGAGTCTGGGCGGACTCTTCCTGGGCGGCGTGCGCGATGCGGTGAACGCGGCGGTCGAGGATGGGTGCATCGTGATGGCGGCGGCCGGAAACGTCTGGCCGTGGGTCGTGGAGCCTGCCAACTACCCGTCCTGCATCGCGGTCGCCGCCACCAACGCCAACGACCAGAAGTGGGTCGACTCGGCCAGCGGACACCAGGTCGCCGTCAGCGCGCCGGGCGAAAGCGTGTGGACGGCGGTCTGGCGTGGCGGCACCGCCGACGTCGAGCGTCGCAGTGGCACCTCGTACGCGGTCGCGCACGTCGCGGGCATCGCGGCGCTCTGGCTGGCGCACCACGGTGCAGAGACGATTCGCAAGCGCTACGGATCCGGCACGTCGGCCGCCTTCAGGCGGTTGCTGACGTCGACCGCGCGCACGCCAACCGGGTGGAACTCCCGATCGATGGGCGCCGGCATCGTCAACGCGGAGGCGCTGCTGTCCGCACCACTGCCGGCGGCACGCGGCCTCGCGCCACGCCGCGCGCCTCGCCGCTTGCAGCCGACCACGGCACGCGACGCCCTCCGCGATCTGTCCTCGCGGAGCGCATTCGACGCGATCAGCCGAGCCGTCGAGCGCGGCTCCGTCCCGCGCCGGGCCGAGGGGCGCCGAGCGCCTCCGCCGCCATCGCCGGAGGCGGACCTGCTGTATCGGGAGATGGTCTACCTCGCGACGGAGGTCCCGGCCGTCAGCGCGTCCGTGCGGAGCGCCCCGCGCCGGGCACGCCGCGACGTGCCGCTGCTGATGAGCTCGCTCGCCTCGCCGACGCTGGCCGAGCTCTTCGCGGAAGCCTGACGCCGCGCGGCCACGCCGCCCCGTGGAGCGCTAGTCGCGCGCGGCGTCAAGGATCTCCCACGCCTCGACCGGACGGGCCGAGCCCTTCACGATCAGCGGCTCGCGCGGCTCGGCTCTGACCCGGTCCCGGACCAGGGCATAGGTCCTGAAGCCGCACAGCACCGTGCCGGGGGCCGCTTCCGTCTGGAGCCGGGCGGCGATGTTGACGGCGAACCCGACGACCTTGTAGGCGCGGAGCACGTCCGAGCCGAAGACGCCGACGGTGCAATAGCCGGCGTTGATCCCGACGCGCACCTGCAGGTCGGCCGGCACGCCGCGTCCGCGGAGGCGCGCCGCGAGCTCTCGCGCCCGCTCCCGCATCTCGAGCCCCGCCCGCACCGCGGACCACGCCTGATCCGCTTCCGTGGCCTGCTCCGGCGCGCCGAAGACGGCCATGATCCCGTCGCCGATGTAGTTGTCGAGCGTGCCGCCGTGCCCGACCAGGACCGCGCTCATCTCGCGCAGGTACTCGTCGAGCACCTCCGCCAGCTCCTCCGGCTCGAGCGTCTCCGATAGGTCGGTGAAGCCGACCATGTCGGCGAAGAGGACCGTCACCCGGCGCCGTTCGAAGCCGTCCGCGTCGAGCCGTCCCGAGAGGAGTCCCTCCGCGACCGGCCGCGGCAGGAACCGCCGCAGCTGCCCGGTGCGGACGAGCTCGGCCATCTGCTCCTCCACGCGGGCGGCGAGGCGCTCGTTGAGGCGTGCCGTCTCCTCGGCGTGCTCGCGCTCCAGGTCGTGGAGCCGCTTCTTGGCGAGCCCGGCGTTGATCCGGGCGCGGAGGAGGACCGGGTCGAACGGCTTGGTCAGGTAGTCGTCGGCGCCGATCTCGATGCATCGGACCGCGCTGGCCAGGTCGTCCACCGCGGTGATCACGATGACCGGGATGCGACGGAGGCGCTCATCCGACTTCATCCGCTCGAGGACGGCGTAGCC
>DATADA010000029.1:0-3614 GCA_036258775.1 Candidatus Limnocylindria bacterium
CTCGAGCAGGCCGCCGACGAGGCGCGGCTCCCCGCCGGCGACGACCTGATCGCCGACATCGAGCGCTTCCTGCGCGAGCGCGGGGGCGGCGGCAACGGCGGCGGGGACGAACGGCCGAACTGAGCGATCGGCCCGTCGCCGTACCGAATAGTCCCCCGGGGGTCACCCCCTCTCGGAGGCGGGAGCCCGCCCGGCGCGGAGGTCCCGGCCGGGACTAGTACCGCCTCATCGTTCGTCCCGTTGTCGGCGGCCCGCGCCCGCGGGAGCATGACTGCGCCCGGCACACAGGCTCGCCGGACACCGCTGCTGCGAGGAGCTCCCGCGTGCCCCATCCATGGCTCACCACGCGCTGATGGCGACGCTGGGGGCCGTCGCGCGTCGGTCGCTCGGCTCACGTCGAGCCACGCGCCAGGAGATGAGCGAGACGATCTCGCCACGGCTCGCGGGCCAGATGGCCGCCGGACTCTACGTCGGCGGCGGGCTCGGCACCTTCCTCAGCGCCATCCTGCCCGCCGCGCCGGACTACAACCGTCCCGGAGTCGTCGCCGTCGCCCTGCTGGCGATGATCGTCGGGATCGTCGTCTCGCGCGTCCCGTGGGAGCGGTGGCCGCCGCGCGCCAGCTTGATCGTCGTCCCGGTGGCATTCGCGCTCATCGCCCTCGGCAACCACTTCGCCGCGGCCGAGCCGTTCCGCTACGGCATCTACTTCGTGGTGGCCTTCGCCTGGATCGGATTCGCACATCCCCCCGGCACCTCGTTCGCGTTCGCGCCGCTCTTCGCGCTCGCCTATCTGCTGCCGCTGGTCACGACGGGGACCGCGGATCCGGTCTCGATCAGCTCGATCGTCCACGTGGGGCCGATCTGCCTGGCGGTGGGCGAGTCGATGGCGTGGGTCTCCACCCGGCTGCGGTCGGCGCAGATCCAGCTCCAGCGGGCGGCCAGCGAGGCACGGTTCCGCTCGCTCGTGCAGAACGCCTCGGACGTGATCCTGGTCCTCGACCAGAGGGGCACGATCGTCTACGAGACGCCGTCGGTCGAGAAGGTGCTCGGCTACCGTCCCGAGCAGCGCATCGGCGGCAGCGCCTTCGAGAACGTCCACCCCGACGACATCCAGACCGTGCGTGCGGGGCTCGGGCGCGTGCTGGCGCAGCCGAACGCCGAGCACCAGCTCGACTTCCGCGTCCGCCATGCCGACGGCTCGTGGCGTGGGATCCACGCCATCGCCAAGAACCTCCTCGACGACGAGCAC
This sequence comes from Candidatus Limnocylindria bacterium, assembly GCA_036258775.1. Lineage (GTDB taxonomy): Bacteria > Chloroflexota > Limnocylindria > QHBO01 > QHBO01 > DATADA01. The sequence continues at coordinate 1,250 of DATADA010000029.1, forward strand.
GTGCGCGGGGTGCTCGTGAACTGCCGCGACATCACGGACCGCCAGCAGCTCGAGGAACAGCTGCGCCACCAGGCGTTCCACGACGCGCTGACGGGCCTCGCCAACCGCGCGCTCTTCGCCGACCGGGTCGACCACGCCCTGCACCGCGCCGGGCGTCATCCCTCCTCCGTCGCGGTCCTGTTCCTCGACCTCGACGATTTCAAGACGGTGAACGACAGCCTCGGCCACGAGGCCGGCGACGAGCTGCTCCGCGCCGTCGCCGACCGGCTGCGCCGGGCGCTGCGCGAAGGCGACACAGCCGCGCGACTGGGCGGCGATGAGTTCGCGATCCTCCTGGAGGAGGTCGACAGCGAAGGCGCGGCGGAGGTGGCCGACCGGGTCCTCGACGCGCTGCGCGGCCGCTTCCGGGTCGGCCGGCGGGAGCTGGGGATCAGCGCCAGCATCGGTGTGGCGGTCGGGCGCACGCGCGCATCGGCGTCCGACCTGCTGCGCAACGCCGACGTGGCGATGTACCGCGCCAAGGCCGCGGGCAAGGGCCGGGTGGTGATGTTCCGCTCCGGGATGGAGCGCGCCGCGGCGAACCGCCTCCAGCTCCGCGCCGACCTCGAACGGGCGCTCCAGCATGGAGAGCTGGTCGTCCATTACCAGCCCATCGTCGACCTCGCCGGCGGTGACATCCGCGGCGTGGAGGCGCTCGTGCGCTGGAACCACCCGCGGCGCGGCCTGCTCGGGCCGGTGGAGTTCATCGGCCTGGCGGAGGAGACCGGCCAGATCCTGCGACTGGGCCGCTTCGTGCTCGAGGAGGCCTGCCGGCAGGTGTGCGCCTGGAACCGCGCGCGCCTGGCCCGGCTCCCGCTGATGGTCAGCGTGAACCTGTCCGTCAAGCAGCTCGAGCATCCGGGGATCGGCGAGGAGGTGGCCGCGGTGCTCCGTGCGACCGGCCTGCCGCCGGAGCTGCTGACGCTCGAGATCACCGAGACGGTGCTCATGCAGGACACCGAGCTGACCCGGCGGGCGCTGGCGAACCTGAAGACGCTCGGGGTGCGAATCGTGATCGACGACTTCGGCACGGGCTACTCATCTTTGAACTACCTGCGCCGCTTCCCGATCGACGGCCTGAAGATCGACCGCTCGTTCGTCGCCGCGCTGGAGACCGGTCGCGAGGAGGCGGCGCTGGTGGCCTCGATCCTGAGCCTGAGCCGCACGCTGCGGCTGCACACGGTCGCCGAGGGGATCGAGCGGCCCGAGCAGCTCTCGCGCCTGCGCGCGCTCGGCGGTGAGCTGGGACAGGGCTATCACTTCGCCGGCCCGATGACGTCCGCCGACGTCGCTCAGCTCGTCGAGGAGCAGTCGGCCTTTCCGGCGGCCGCGTCCGCCTGACCCGCCGCCGCCGGGCCGCCGCGACGCGCCTAGCGCTGGTCGGCCTTCTCGTTCGGGTCGACGCGGCTGCGGCTGGCGCGCCACCAGATGCCGCCGAGGCCGATGACCGCCAGCAGCACGAGCAGCGGTGCGATGCCCGCCAGCACCGGCCCGAACACGACGGGCAGGAGGAAGGCGAGCCCGCCGAGCACCGCAAGACCGACGAGCGCCGCGATCAGCCACCACATACCCTCGTCACCCGCACGCCGGATGCCGAGATCCGGGGCCGCTACGTCCCGGCCAGGCGTTCCACCACCGGGTCCAGCTCGCCCACCTCACCGACCATGATCGAGCTGATCCCGAGGCGCTCGCGAAGCTCGCGGAACTTCTCGACCAGCCCCGCCACCGAGCCGATGAAGATGTGCGGCGACGCGAGCAGCTCGTCGACGTCGATCTCCACTCCGCTGCGCTCCGCCAGCCGAGCGGCGAGCTTCGAGGCTTCCGGACGGGCGTGGTCGGTGATTACGATGGGGCTCATCGACGGGTAGACGTTGAGCTCGAGGCGGTCGTAGCGATCGCCCGCCGCCTCCCGCACCCACGCGACCTTCTCCTCCGTCGCGGCCACGGTGATGCTCCGCGGGTCGCCGCGGCCGCCCGGCAGGATCCGCGGGGCGAGGCCGACGACGTCCGCCTCACGCGCGGCGAGCGACAGCAGCCGCCGGCCGCCCCCGCCCACGAGGAGCGGAGGGTGCGGCCGCTGCACCGGCTTCGGCCATCCGTCGTGGCCGACGATGGTGTGGAACCGGCCGTCGAAGGAGAACGGGCCGTCCCCGAAGCAGCCCTTGAGGACGGCGATCCCCTCCTCCAGCCTGGCCACCCGCGTCCCGACCGGGTCGAAGCCCAGGCCGATGGCGTCGTACTCCGGCCGGTTCCAGCCGGCCCCGATGCCGATCTCCAGCCTGCCGCCGCTCAGGACGTCGAGCGTGGCCAGGTCCTGCGCCAGGAC
>DATADA010000030.1:0-1709 GCA_036258775.1 Candidatus Limnocylindria bacterium
CGAAGCCGCAGCAGGTGTCGGCCAGGGCGACGACCGAGGTAGCGTGAAGGTAGCCATTGGGGGCCAGCAGGTCAGGGCGGACCGGCAGGCGGCCGGCGGCCCGGCCGGGCTCGGTGCGCGTGATCTCGAGGCCGAGCAAGCCGAGCAGACTGCCGGGGCTCCGGGCGTTCATCTCCTCGATCGTCAGCATGCGACCTCCTGCGAGCCCTGCCACGAATGCAGGCGCGTGGCGCAGTATACGGGTAGCGCCAGCGTACCGGTCGATGGGACCATCGGCTCTTGTCCGGCCAGTGCGGGCTCTGGTATCCTTACGGGCGGGAGGAGCGCGCGCGGATCGACCACGCGCGCTCTCGTGCCATCTCGGCACCGACCACGCGCGACCCGTCCGTGGCGCCGGCGCCCGCCGGCCCCAGTATCGAGTGAGCGAGCCCATGCCCGTGCACCAGCACCCGCGCAGCCAGACGACGCAGCCGAAGGAGCCGGCCGGCGGCCAGGCGACCGCGCCGAAGCCGAGGCCGCTGGTCCTCCCGGTCATCGTGATGGACGAGACGGTCCTGCTGCCGCACATGTCGCTGCCGCTGCCGATCGAGGACGACGAGACGGCCGGTGCGATCGAGGCCGCCGCCAACTCCGGGCGGCTGGTCCTCCTGCTGACCGAGCGCCCGGTCCGGCCGGACAACGGCGGCGACGGCGATGGGGCCGCCCCGTACGACGGCGCGGGCATCGCCGATCTCGTCGGCATCGTCGACGACGGAGGCGAACTCCCGCTCGCGGCCGCCGCGGCGGAGCCGCTGGAACTCGCGGAGACCGGCGCGGCCGACGACGAGTACGAGCTGTGCGAGGTCGGGGTGATCGCCGAGGTGGGGCAGCAGATCACCCGGCCGGGCAGCCCGACGCACGTGATCCTGCAGGGCGTGGCGCGCGGGCGCGTGCTCGACTTCGGCTCCGGCCGCGGGTTCCCGCTGGCCAGCGTCGAGCGCCACGACGACCCGCCCGAGCGCACCCCCGAGGCCGAGACGGCGATGACCGCCGTGCTGGAGCAGGTCGAGACCTACCTCGGCATGCTGCCGAACGTGCCCGAGGAAGTCCTGCAGATGGTGCGCGGGGTCGAGGAGCCGGGCTGGCTGGCCGACCTGATCTGCTTCTCGCCCGAGTTCACCGGCGAGCAGCGCCAGGCGATGCTGGAGGAGTTCGACCCGGTCGCGCGGCTCAAGGCGGTCAGCGTCTTCATCCAGCGCCGGCTCGACGTGCTCCTGCTGCGGCAGCAGATCCAGGCCGAGGCGCAGTCGGGCATGGACAAGCAGCAGCGCGAGTACTACCTGCGCGAGCAGCTGCGCGCGATCCAGAAGGAGCTCGGCGAGGGCTCGCCCGAGGCGACGCTGGCCGAGGAGATGCGCGCCAAGATCGAGGCCGCCGGGATGCCCGAGCCGGTCAAGGCCAAGGCGCTGGCCCAGGCCGAGCGGCTGGAGCAGCAGCCGTCGCACTCGCCGGAGGTCGGGATCATCCGCACCTACCTGGAGTGGCTGACCGAGCTGCCCTGGGCGGTCGAGACGGCCGACAACCTGGTGCTGGCCCACGCGGCGCGGGTGCTCGACGAGGACCACTACGGGCTGGAGAAGGTCAAGGAGCGGATCCTCGAGTACATCGCGGTGCGCCGGCTGGCCGGCGCCAAGATGAAGGCGCCGATCCTCTGCTTCGTCGGGCCGCCG
>DATADA010000031.1:0-3401 GCA_036258775.1 Candidatus Limnocylindria bacterium
CCGGCACACGCTGGCTGACGACCCGCAGCCCGTCGGGGAGCACGGTGCGCAGGTGCGGCTCGCCGAGGCGCTGCGCGGCGGGCGCCTCGGCCAGCAGCGTCGTCACGACGCGCTTTCCTCGTCCTCGTCGGCGGCGTCGGGACCCTCGGGCGAGAGCATCAGCTCCATCTGGATGAAGCGCAGGTCGCGCGCCAGCTCCTCGGCGTTGCGCGGCAGCGGATGGCCCGGCATCGGCGGTTCCTCGCCGGCTGGCCGGCCCGCGGCGGCGAACTCGATGACCACCCGCTCGTTGCCGACGACCAGGGTGTACACGAGCAGCTGCTGGTCCGTGGTGTCGAACTGCAGGTAGTCGAACGAGTCGAGGTTGAGGCAGATGGCGAGCGGGGTGAAGTAGCTCGCGACCTCTGGCTGGTCGACCACGATCCGCTCGACCCAGCCCGTGCCGGTGCCGAGCACGCGGTTGTCGCGCAGATAGGTGTACGAGACGGTCTGCTTCAGCAGCGGCCGCAGGATGTTGTAGACGTCGCTGCGGTTGGTGACGACGCCCGTGTTGATGTAGAGCCTGGCTCGCGCCTCGGACATTGGGCGGTACGATACCCCGCCATGAAGCTGCTGGCGGCCGACCTGGGCAACACGAACGTGACGCTCGGCCTGTTCGCCGGTGACGAGATGGTCGGCTCGTGGCGCGGGACGACCCGCCCCACGGCGACCGCCGATGAGGTGGCGGCCCTGGTGGCCGACCTGATCGGCCTCGACGGGCACCGCCTGGCCGACCTCGACGCGGTCGCGCTCGCGAGCGTCGTCCCCCCGCAGACGGAGGTGTTCGGGCGCTTCGTCCGCGAGCGCCTCGGGGTCGAGCCGGTCATCGTCGACGCGGCGTCGCTGGACGGCGTCCTGCGCATCGAGATCGACCGGCCGTCGGAGGCCGGTGCCGATCGGCTCGCCAACGCGCTGGCCGCGCGCGAGGAGCACGGCGGGCCGGCCATCGTCGTCGACCTCGGCACGAGCACCAACTTCGACCTGATCAGCGCCGACGGGGCCTACATCGGCGGGGCGATCGCGCCCGGGCTCGGCCTGTCGCTCGAGGCGCTGGTCGGCCGGGCCAGCAAGCTGCCCCGGATCGAGATGCGGCGGCCGGCTCGCGCGATCGGCGCGAACACCGTGCATGCCATGCAGAGCGGCACGGTCCTCGGCTACATCGGGCTCGTGACCGGGCTGCTCACCGCGCTGCGCGCCGAGCTGCTGGAGCGCTCGCCGGCCGGCACCCGGGTCACCACGCTGGCGACCGGCGGGTATACCCACGAGCCGTGGCTGCGGGAGGTGCCGGGCATCGACGCCATCGAGCCGGACCTGACCCTGCGCGGCATCCGCTACGCCTGGCGGCTGATCGGCGAGCGCGCCGGCGCCGGCGTGCGCGCCGAACGCGGGGGCCCGTGACCATCGAGCCACGGCGCCCGCTGGCCGGGCGCCGGGTGGTCGTCGCCGTCAGCGGCAGCATCGCCGCCTACAAGGCGGTGCTCCTCGTCCGCCAGCTGCTCGACCGCGGGGCGGTGGTCGACGTGGCGATGACCCCCGCCGCGACGCGGTTCGTCGGCCCGCTCACGTTCGCGAGCCTTACCCACCGCCCGGTGGTGAGCGACGTGATGGACCTCGACCCCGAGCAGCAGATCGCGCACGTCGAGCTGGCGGAGGGGGCGGACGCCATCGTCGTGGCGCCGGCCACCGCGAACCTCATCGCGGAGCTGGCGGCCGGCATGGTCCACGACGCCGTCACCGCGGTCGTCTGCGCCAGCCGCGCGCCCGTGATCGTGGCGCCCGCCATGGACGCCGGCATGTGGACGCATCCCGCCACCGGCCGCAACGTCGAGACGCTGCGCTCGTTCGGCTACAGGGTGGTCGAGCCGGAGGTCGGCGAGCTCGCCAGCGGCTTGACCGGCATAGGCCGCCTGGCCGAGCCGGCGACGATCGTCGACACGGTCGAGCGCCTCTTCCTGCGCTCGGGCGACCTAGACGGGTTGCGGGTGGTCGTCAGCGCCGGCGGCACCCGCGAGCCGATCGACCCGGTCCGCTTCATCGGGAACCGCTCGAGCGGCAAGATGGGCGTGGCGCTGGCCGAGGCAGCCCGCGACCGCGGCGCCCAGGTGACGCTCGTCGCCGGCGCCATGAGCGTCTCGCCGCCGCGGGGCGTCACCGTCGTGGAGGCCACGACGACCGCCAGCATGCGGCAGGCCGTGCTCGAGGCGGCGCCCGGCGCCGACATCCTGGTGATGGCCGCCGCCGTGGCGGACTTCGCGCCGGCGCGGGCGCAGCAACGCAAGATCAAGCGCTCGGGCGCCAACCTGTCGGTCGAGCTCGTCCCGAACCCGGACATCGTGGCCGAGGTCGGCGAGATGCCCGATGCGGTGCGGCCCTTCATCGTCGGCTTCGCCGCAGAGAGCGACGACCTCGAGGCGAACGCGGTCGGCAAGCTCCGCGACAAGGGGCTCGACCTGATCGTCGGCAACCGGGTCGGAGGACCGTTCGACGCCATCGGCTCCGACGAGAACAAGGTCACCGTGTTCGGGGCCGAGGGCACGCTCACCGACTGGCCGATGCTGCCGAAGCGCCAGCTCGCCGAACGGCTGTGGGACCTGATCGCGGACCGCTACCGGACGCGCGACGAGCGCCCGACGGCGGGCCCGGCGGCCCGATCCCGGCGCTGACGCGTTGCTCGTCATCCGAACGGTTCCCGAGCTGCGGGCGGCGATCCTCGAGCAGCGGCGGGCGGGCAGCTCCGTCGGACTTGTCCCGACCATGGGCCTGATCCACGCCGGGCAGCTGTCGCTGGTGGCCCGCGCCCGCGAGGAGAACGGCTGCGCCGTGGTCAGCATCACCGCCGACCCGAGCCGGGGCGAGCACGCGATTCGCGATCGGCGACGGCCGGAGGAAGGGCGCGACCTGGCGCTGCTCGAGCGCGAGGGCGCGACGATCGCGTTCGTCCCGACCCACTCGAGCCTCTTTCCGCCGGACGACCTCACCCGCGTCCTGGTCGCGCGCCTGACCGATCGGCTCGAGGGCGCGAGCCGCCCCGGCTACCTCGACCTGGTCACCACCGTCATCGCCAAGCTGCTCGGCCTGGTCGGCCCGGCGCGGCTGTACCTCGGGCAGAAGGATGCGCAGCAGATCGTCGTGGTGCGGCGGATGTTCCGCGACCTCCACGTCAACACCGCGCTCCTCGTCTGCCCGACCGTGCGCGAGAGCGACGGGCTGGCGGTGAGCAGCCAGAACGCCGCGCTGTCGATCGAGGAGCGCCACGCCGCCACCTGCCTGCAGCAGGCGCTGCTCGCCGCCGAGCGGGCGTGGGCCGGCGGGGAGCGGTCGGCCGAGGTCCTGCGCGCGCGGATGGGCGAGGTGCTCGTCCG
>DATADA010000032.1:0-2419 GCA_036258775.1 Candidatus Limnocylindria bacterium
GTCGATCCCGGCGGTCATGATCGTGTTCATCGCGTCGTAGAGCGGCGCGATGCGATCGAACATGCCGCGCACCGCGGCGGGTGGCGCCGGGTTGCCCTGTGCCGCGGCACGCTCCAGCGCGCCGGTCGGAGCCGCCCCACGGGCCGGGTCCAGCGCGGCAGGGCGCCTCACGGCAGGCGCGAGCGGACGCGGATCATCGGCGCGAGGCCGCCGGGGGCATCGGGCGACGGTAGCACGGCACAGCCGGGCGGCGGGGAGGGTGGAGGAATGGTGGGCGATAGTGGATTCGAACCACTGACCTCACGGATGTGAACCGTGCGCTCTAACCAGCTGAGCCAATCGCCCACCGGGAGCGGTCAGTATACGGGCGCCCGGCGCCGGCCTCAATCCGTCAGAGCCCGCGCATCACCCGCAGCACGGCGCCGATCAGGAGCATCGCGATGAGCGGCGACCAGTCGAGGCCTGCGGTCGGCGGCACCAGGCGCCTGATCGGCGCGAGGATCGGCTCGGTGACCTGGTAGATGAAGGCGACGAGGCTGCCGCCGCCATGGGGCATCACCCAGCCGATGATCACGCGTGCGATGAGCAGCAGCCAGACCACCGTCGCCAGCATCTGGAGGAAGTTCTCGAGGAGCACCGGCATCGACCGCAGGATACCAGCGGCACCGGGTCCGCCCCACCGGCCGCCGGACGAGTCGCCGCGGAGCTGTCGCCGGGCCGCGGCGCGTCAGCCGGCGCGGTGCCGGGGGCGCGGTCCGAAGAGCGCCGTCCCGATGCGCACCAGCGTGGCGCCCTCGGCGACGGCCTCCTCCGCGTCCGCGGTCATGCCCATCGAGAGCTCCGCGAGCGCGGCGCCGCTCGTCTGCTGAAGATCGTCCCGCAGGTGACGGAGGTCGCGGAACGTCGCCCGCGCCTCCTCGCCGGCGGCGCCGAGCCGGGCGATGGTCATCAGCCCGACGAGCCGCGCGGCAGACAGCCGCCGCACGGCCGTCACGAGGCGGTGCCGTTCGGCTCCACCGCGCCGCAGCGCGGCGGGCTCCATCCCCGCCTTGCTCGCCTCGCCGGTCAGGTTCACCTGGAGGAGGAGCCGCGGCGCCTGGCCCTCGTCGGCCGCGACGCCGTCGAGGCGCTCGAGCAGGTCGGCGGAGTCGACCGAGTGGATCACCTCGAACAGGCGGACGGCGCGGCGCGCCTTGTTCGACTGGAGGTGGCCGACCAGGTGCCACTCGGCGCCGGGCACGGCCGCCGCCTTCAGCTCCGCCTCCTGGACGCGGTTCTCGCCGAGAAGCGTCAGCCCCGCCCGGAGCGCCGTGCGGCAGACGTCGGGCGGCCATTCCTTGGTGACGGCCACGATCCGGAAACCGCCCGGGTCGCGGCCGGCTCGCTCGGCGGCGATGCGGAGGCGGGCGCGAAGGGCATGGAGGCGGGCCCGGATGAGGTCCGCGGTGATCGGCGGCTCCGAGATGATCTGCACGCGCCGAATCATGCACCGCCATCGGCGGCGCGGAACGTGGACGTGCCGGGCACGCGGCGCCGGCGGCGATCCGCCGGCGACCGCGCGGGAGGGCTACTCGTTCTTGCGGCGCAGGAAGCTCGGGATGTCCAGATCGGCCTCGCCGTAGCGCGGCTGGTCCAGCGTCGGCTGGCGCATCGGCACCGCCTGGCGCTCGGTGGTGCGCACCTCGGGGCCACGCGCGAAGGGGGACGCCTCGCCCAACTGCTCCGAGAGCGCCTGGCGCTGCGCGCGGTCGCGCTCGATCTCGGCGAGGATCTCCCGGCTGCGCTCGTCGAGGCTGGCCTCGATGCCGCCGGCGGCCTCCGCACCGCGGCGGGCCCCCTGTGGGGCGATCTTGCGCGCCCCGTCGAAGCCGGTTGCGATGACGGTGACCTTCACCTCGTCGCGCATGCGGTCGTCGATCACGGTGCCGAAGATGATGTTCGCCTCGGGATCGGCCGCCTCCTTGATCACCTCGGCCGCCTCGTTGACCTCGAACAGCCCGAGGTCGCTGCCGCCGGTGACGTTGAACAGGATGCCCTTGGCGCCGGCGATGTTGATTTCCAGCAGCGGGCTCATGACGGCGGCGCGCGCGGCCTCGACCGCGCGGTTGTCGCCGGTGCCGATGCCGATGCCCATCATCGAGCTGCCGGCGTCACGCATGATCGTCTTCACGTCGGCGAAGTCGAGGTTGATCAGGCCCGGCACGGTGATCAGGTCGCTGATGCCCTGCACGCCCTGCCGCAGGACGTCATCCACGACCCGGAATGCGTCGACGATGCTCGTCTTCTTGTCGACGACCTCGCGCAGCCGGTCGTTCGGGATGGTGATGAGGGTGTCGACCTTCTCCTTGAGCAGCTCGGTGTACTGCTCGGCGACGAGCTTGCGGCGCATCCCCTCGAAGCTGAACGGCTTCGTGACGAC
>DATADA010000033.1:0-7091 GCA_036258775.1 Candidatus Limnocylindria bacterium
GGCCTCCGGCGCCGCATCGGCCTCGGGCTCGTCGGCGGTCAGGCGCACGACCTCCCGGACGAGGCGCCGCCGCGGCACCGGCAGGAACGCCACGACCGCGGCGGCCACCATCCCCGCGGCCACCCAGTCGAGCGGCTCTCCCCACACCTGGGTGAGCGCCAGCGCCGCGACCGCCACCGCGAACGTCGCGGCGACGGGGAGCGGGCGGATCCGCAGTCGCGCCATGAGCCCCTCCGGCGCCAGCAGCACGAGCGTGGCGAGGACCAGCCCGAGGACGACGAGGCTGACTCCCTCGAATCCGGCCGCCGCGAGCCGGTCGCGGAGCGTGTGGATGACGAGGGCGCCGATCGCCGGGCCGAGCCAGTGCATCCGTCCGCCGAGGACGCTCATCACGATCACGAACAGCGGGACGGTCAGGTTGAACACGCCCTCCACCGTGACGAAGCCGACCTGCAGGGCGTACACGCTGCCGGCGATCCCGGCGATGAGTCCGGTGATCGAGATCGCGAGCATCTTGTAGCGGAAGGTCGGGACGCCGAGACCCTCGGCGACGTTCTCGGCGTCGCGGACCGAGAACAGCGCCCAGCCGACCCGCGAGTGCTGCATCCCGAAGGCGACACCGATGGCGACGAGCGCGATGGCGAGACTGACCAGGTAGACGAACGGCTGGAAGCCGCCGACCAGGTCCGTCCCATCGGGCACCGGCACGCGCACGCCCTGCCCTCCGTCGATCTGCGGGCTCACCCTGGCCAGCGGGGCGAGGATGAACGGCACCGCCAGCGTCAGCAGCGCGAAGACCTCCCCGCGCAGCGAGCGCAGCCGGAAGGCGAGCGCCCCGACCAGCAGGGCGAGGGCCACCGCCAGCAGACCGGCCGCCGGCAGGGTGAGGAAGAAGTCGACGCCGTGGCGGCCACTCAGCACGGCGGTGGTGTAGGCGCCGACGCCGAAGAAGGCGCCCTGCCCGAAGCTGAAGTACCCGCTGTAGCCCGACAGGATGTTCCAGCTCGTCGCCTGGGCGATCCAGAACAGGGCGCCGGCGAGGAACGCGAGGTAGAAGGCCGGGAAGCCGACCAGCTCATGCGCGAGCGGGAGCAGCGCGAGCACGAGGAAGGCCGCAACGATCCCGGCGACCTCCCGCCAGCGCATCAGACGCGCTTCCGGGAGAACAGCCCGTGGGGACGGAAGAGCAGGGCGGCCACGATCGCCGAGAAGACGACGAACGGCGCGAACGACGGCGACCAGATGACGCTCACGACGCTCGCGACCATCATCACCAGGCCGCCCGCGAGGAGCGTCCCGAGGATGTTCCCCACCCCGCCGATGATGACCACCGCGAAGACGATGCCGATCCACTCGAAGGCGACGCTGGGGGTGAGCGTGCTCTCCACGGCGTAGAGCATGCCCGCCACCGCGGCCGTCGCACCCGCCGCCCCGGACAGGATCATGGCCAGCCGCTGGTGGTCGATCCCGAAGGCGGCGGCGATGCCGCGGTCCTGCGCGAAGGCGCGCAACGCGCGGCCGGGATACGTGCGCACCAGGGCGAGGTGGCCGGCCCCGACCACCACGACCGCGACCGCGAAGGCGATGAGGGTCGTGGTCGGGAAGACGAGCGGACCGAGGTTGACCGCCTGCGTGGCGTACGGGTTGAGATCCGGGGGCAGCCGCCGGAAGTCCGCGCTCCACTGGTTGGTGATGAGCTGGATCGTCACGATGAACAGCCCGAAGGTCACCAGCAGCGAGTTGAACTCCGACACCCGGCGCACCTGGAATCCCCACTGGAGCGCCGCGCCGATGAGGAACATGAGCGGCGCCGTGACCGCGACGGTCAGCAGCGGATCGACCCGAAACGAGGTGGCGATCTCGTAAGTCAGGTAGCCGCTCAGCAGGATCATGGCGAAGTGCGCCAAGTTGATGATCCGCAGCATCCCCCACGTGAGCGAGAGGCCTACCGCCATGAGCCCGAACAACCCGCCGACGAGGACGCCCGAGACCGCCGCCTGGAGGTAGAGCCCGAGGTTCATCGGCTCAGCCCGTGGCCCATGCGTCGGCGCCGCCGGCGACCGACGGCGCCGAGGGTGCCGGGTCCGCTGTCAGCCCTGCGGTCCGCGGAGCTCCTCCGCCGCGCGGTCCTCCGGCCAGACCACGACCCAGTCGCCGTCCTGGATCTGCTTGAGCGTCTGCGTGGGCGGCCAGAAGTTGTTGTCCTCGGGATCGAACTCGAGCTGGCCGTGGAAGGTCGACTCGATGCCGTTCTCGTGAAGGTGGTCGCAGATCGCCTGCTGGTCGTCCACCGTCCCCGCGCCCTCGACCCCGGCGGCGAGGATCTCCCAGGCCGTCCACGACCCGGTCGCCTGCGCCTCGAAGGTCGTGTACGGCAGCTCCTCCTCCTCGGCCCGGCTCTGGAACTCCTCGACGATGTCGCGCACCTCGTCGCCCATCTCCTCGAGGATCGGCTCGTTCGGCTCGAAAGTCGAGACGGACAGGTGGCCCTCGGCCAGCTCACCGGCGCCGAGGAGCGGGCCGGGCGCCGGGAAGAGGCTGAACATGAGCGGCGGCCGATAGCCGAGCTGCTCCATCGCCTGGAGCAGCCCGAGCGACTCGACGCCGAGGCTGTTCGACATCACGAAGTCCGGATCGGCGTCGCGCACCTGCGCCGCGATCGCGCCCCAGTCTGTCGTGCCGGGCGGGTAGAGGATGTCGGCCACTACCTCGAGCCCGCGCTCCTCGGCGATCGCGACCGCGTTCGGCTCGTCGACGTCTGCCCGTCCGTGGGTGACGAAGTCGGTCGAGCCGCTCTGGTTCGTCACGAAGGCGATCGTCTCGGGTGGCTCGTCGAGGCTCTCCAGGGCGTCGTAGACCTGGTTCGGGATGAACTCGTTCGGCGCCGGCCCGATGGACCACCCGGGGAACTGGCAGTCGTACTCCATCAGCGGAGCCAGCACCGAGGTGTGCTGCGGCAGGACGTAGCCGTAGCGCTCGGCGACGCCCATCGCCGACAGGATCAAGGGTGTGGCATACGGCCCCATGATCAGGTCGACCTCGTCCTGGGTGATCAGGCGCTCGTACAGGGCGGCCACCTGGGCCTGGTCGGACTCGTCGTCCAGGACGGTCCACTCCACCGGCCGCCCGAGGAGGCCGCCGTTCTCGTTCAGGCGCTCGACGAACATCTCGCCGGCGATGCGGTGGATCGCGCCCGTCGGCGCGAAGGCGCCCGTGAGCGACAAGCTCGAGCCGACGACGATGGGCTCACCGGTGGGCGCGGCGGCACCGTCGCCGGGGCTGGCGGCCGAGGTCGGCTGCGTGCCCTCGGAGTCCGGCGTGGCGGTCGGACCCGCTGGAGTGCCGCAGCCCGCGAGAACGATCGCAAGCACGGCGACGGCGGCCTTGGCGGAGACGGACGGCGTTCCCATGTGCCACCTCGTGCAGTCGGAGGACTCGACGCCGGTCTCCATGCGAGACCGCGAAGCGTCGATTAAAGCACCGCTCGTCCGCATCCACCAAGCGCGCCGTGCTCCGAGCGGACAACGAGCACCGGGCATGGAACACTGCACGGGACGGCTACACCCGATAGGCGACGTTGAGCTCGGTCAGGTAGGCCTTCCGAATCCGGCCGCCGAAGCCCGTGTCGAGCAGATCCGCGATGCACCGCAGCAGCCCCGCGCGAGCCGCGTCCGGCAGCGCGCGGTGTCCCGAGTAGGTGGAGAGAAGGTCGATGTACTGCTGCGTCGTGTATTCGACCTCCCACTCGAAGCGCCGGGAGACCGCGCCGCGGAACGCTGAGTCCTGCCGGAACTCCCGGATGGCCGACTGGACGGCTGCCGCCTGCGGCAGATTCAGGTCGGGCGGAGTGGCCGGGTCCCAGCGCTCGTAGCACCGTTGGACCTGCTCGAAGAAGGCGGTCGTCCCGCCCGCCACGTGCGTGGCGTCGAGCGTCGCGACGGCACCGCCGGGTCGCAGGGCGGCGGCGACCTTCTGCACGCGCGTCTCCGGGTCGAGCCAGTGGAACGCGGTTGCGGCGACGACGGCGTCGAACGGCTCGGCGGGGATCGGCCAGTCATCGAACGAGGCGAGGTCGATCCGAACCCGCGGAAAGCCGGCCATTCGGCGGCGCGCGACCCTGGCGAGGTTGGCGCCCAGCTCCACCCCGACGATACCGCAGCCGAGCTCGGCGAGCCGCCGGGTCAGCTGTCCGGTACCCGGCCCGATCTCGAGCACCCGTGACTCCGCGTCCACGCCGGTGAGGCGGATCAGCTCCTCGACTGCGGCAGCGGGATACGTGGGCCGCGCCCGGTCGTACAGCTCCGCATCCTGGTCGAAGGTTCCTCGGAGCTCCTCGCGTCCGCTGCTCACGAGGGTGCCACCGAGACGCCGAGCCCACGCGGCACGTGGCCGGCTACTGCTGCCGCGCGCGCGCCGAGCGGCTCTCGGCGGCCGCTCGCGTCCACCAGGCCCCGAGACACCCGGCGCAGGCCGGGAGAGGCGGCTCGACGACATCGTGGCGGTCCACGGGGCGGACGAGGCGCGAGGTCGCGGGGAGCGACTGGCTGCAGAGGGTGCGGAGCCTGGCGGCGGCGTCGGCATCGTCGAGGATGACGAGGTGGACGAGGCCGACCCGACCCGCGCGCATCCAGGCCAGTTCCCCGCTCGCGCCCATCAGGCCCAAAGATGGGTCAACGCTCACTCGCAGGCAAGGATCCGTGTACTGCGCGCGGGAATCAAACGTGCCGTGAGCGCCGCTTCCGGCCACGCGGCGCGTCAACGGTGAAGCGAAGGTGAGATGCGGGCGGCCTCCGGCGTCTGGCGATTCGACGCTGAATCACCGCCCGCCACGACAGGCGCTCCCGTGACGTTCGATTCACCATTGATCTCCCGGGCGCCGGGAAGCGCCTCTCGCGCGTCCTCTGATGCGAGGAGGAATCAGCGCCTACGGCGCCGCGGTGGACGACAACGACTCCGGGAGCGCACTACCGGCTTGTAGGCACGGGACATCGGGGCGATACTCCGACCTGTTCGGTCGGGATTCCACCGGCCGGCCGATCAGCCGCCCGCGCGGCAAGCGACCGCGCGCTCGTCGCACCCAAGGAGCACCCGGGCCCGATGTCCCTCGCCGAACCGACCCAGACCCTGCCTCCGGCCCTCGTCACCGTCGACTGGGCCCGCGAGCATCTGTCCGATCCGAAGGTCCGCTTCCTCGAGGTGGACGTCGACACGGCCGCCTACGACACCGGGCACCTGCCCGGCGCGGTCGGCATCAACTGGACGACCCAGCTGACCGATCCTGTCCGGCGCGACCTGGTGAGCCGCGACGACCTGGAGGCGCTGCTGCGCGACGCCGGGGTCGACGACGACACGCTGATCGTCCTGTACGGCGACAACAACAACTGGTTCGCCGCGTGGGCGTACTGGCAGCTTCGCTACCACGGTCTCGACAACGTCCGGCTGCTCGACGGCGGGCGCAAGAAGGTGGAGGCCTCCGGCCTGCCGGTGACGACCGAGGCAGCCTCGCACCCGCGTGGCTCGATCAGCGTCCCGAGCGAGACACGCGAGGAGCTGCGCGCGTACCGCGACGAGGTGGTGCGCGGGATCGGCGACCCCGGACGCGGGCTGGTCGACGTGCGCTCGCCCGAGGAGTTCCGCGGCGAGCTTGCCGCCCCCGCCCACCTGCCCCAGGAGGCGGCGCAGCGCAAGGGCCACATCCCCGGCGCCGCGAACGTGCCGTGGTCGACCGCCGTCGCCGAGGACGGCACCTTCAAGCCGATCGAGGAGCTCCGGCAGCTCTACGCCGGCAAGGGGATCACCGGGGACAAGGAGATCGTCGCGTACTGCCGCATCGGGGAGCGCTCGAGCCATACGTGGTTCGTGCTCCACGAGCTGCTCGGCTTCCCGAACGTCCGCAACTACGACGGCTCCTGGACGGAGTACGGGTCGCTCGTCGGGGTGCCGATCGAGACGGGCGACGGCGAGGGCCGCGCCGGCTAGCGAACGCACGCGGAGGCACGCTCGTGGGCAGAGAGATCCTGCAGGGCGAGACGCCCCTCTGGTTCATCGCCATGGGGATCGTCGCGCTCGCGGCGGTCGGCTGGCTCTTCTGGCGGATGCGGGCCAGCCTCGGCTCGTCCGACCCGTTCCCGGACGACGAACGCCGCGGCTCCCAGGACGAGCCCTACATGCCCTTCTGGGCGAAGCTTTCAGGCCGCCGCCGGCGCTGATCCGCGAGACGGCTTTCGGCGCGCTCCCGCGGGCGTGGCTGGCGCCGCCGATAACGTATCGGGCGCGCGCGGTGGATCGGTCGAACCCGGACAGGTCCGCTCGTCGTAAGGGTCAGTGGGGGACGACGAGGCACCGGTCCAGGAGGCATCACGGTCATGAGACACGGAGAGTTCACGCACATCGAGCTGCCGGCCGACGACCCGCAGCGCGCCACGCGCTTCTACACTCAGCTGTTCGGCTGGTCGTTCCAGGAGCCGCCGGGCTTCGAGGGCTACCACCTCTTCACCACGCCCGCCGGCGAGGACGGGATGGGCGGCGCGGTCGGCAAGCGCGGCGAGTTGGCGCCGGAGGCGACGCGCACCTACGTCAACGTCGACTCGGTCGACGACTGCCTGGGCCGCATCGCGCAGCTCGGCGGGTCGGTCGTCAGCGAGAAGCAGGAGGTCCCGGGGCTGGGCTGGTTCGCGGTCTTTCGCGATCCGGAGGGCAACGAGCTCGCCCTCTGGCAGCGCGCGCCGGGTCGGGACGCCTAGCGCGCGCATCGGCCGCATCGCGGCGTAGCGGTCTCACGGAGTACGGTGCGCGCCATGCGTGGCGCGCACGGCATCTCCGGCCTGGTGCTCGGCGCCGGACTGCTCCTCGCTGCCTGCGGCTCGGGCGCCGGCACGATTCCGCCTTCGACGCCCGGCTCGGTCGCCTCGCAGACGCCGCCGTCGGCATCGGCGCGGCCGACCACGGCCGCGAGCACGCCGTCACCGTCTCCGACCCCGACGCCGAGGCCGTCGGCGCCCGAGACGCCCGGGCCGATCGCACTCGCGTGGGAGGCGCTCCCGGTCGAGGGCGGCCCGGCGGCGCGCGAGGACCACACCTGGACGGTCGAC
>DATADA010000034.1:0-2780 GCA_036258775.1 Candidatus Limnocylindria bacterium
CCGCCAGGGCTACGCCTATCGGCCCTCGACCCGCGTACCGGCGCACTGGCACCCGTACGTCGTCGATGCCATCGACGGCCGTCGGCGGTTCGTCCAGGGTCGCGCCGCGGACCTGTCCGGGGCGGTCGCCACGCTGCTGCCGGCGGCGTCGAGCGATCTGCTGCTCGACCCGGCGTCGGGCGGCACCCACCCGGTCCACCAGATCGAGCCGGCGGCGATCCCGCCCGACGGCGTCCATCTCGAGCGCCGGGCCATCCTGGCCCGCGGCACGGACGGCCACCCGGTGCTGTGGACGCAGCGACGCCGGCTCCCGCTCCTCTCGCCGCCGGCGTTCCGCCTGAGATTCGACACGCTGGAGCCGATCCCGCCGACCGGCTAGGAACCACAATTCTAGACGTCAATGTATTGACATGCATGTCTAGAATCGGGTATCCTAGATATGTGTCCTGGACGTTCCTCACCAACCACGCGCACGTCCTGCACTCCATCGCCCGCGAGCCCGATATCCGTCTGCGCGACATCGCCGACCGGGTCGGGATCACCGAGCGGGCCGTGCATCGGATCGTCTGCGACCTCGAGGAGGCCGGGTACCTGACCCGCCACCACGCGGGCGTACGCAACACCTACGAGCTCCATCCCCGCGCTGACGGCGGCGCCGAGCACCAGATCAGCACCGCCGACATCCTCACCCTCCTCCTCAGCGATGCCGGACGCCAGCCGGCCAAGGGAAGTTGATGCGTCGAACCATCCGGATCCTCGTCCTCGCCCTGGTCGCGGCGGTCCCGGCGCTCGCCGGCGCCGGCGTTGTGCAGGCCGCCCCGCCCGCCGACCGCGTGCCCCGCGACATCCCCGGCAAGTACCTCGTGATCTATCGCGACGGCGTGACCGACGCCGCGCAGAAGACCGAGCGGCTGGAGCGGGCGCGCGGCTTCCGCAGCGAGCAGCGGTACGGTCGTGCGGTCAAGGGGTTCGCGGCGCGGCTCTCCGCCGCCCAGCTCAGCGCCCTCAGGAGCGATCCGGACGTCGCGCTCGTGGCGCCCGATCGCGCCGTCCGCGCGAGCGACACGGTCCAGATCCTGACCGGCGACGCCTCGCCGACCGGCGTCCGCCGCATCGAGGCGGCGACCGCGGCCGCCGTGCGCGGCCCGAGCAGCGTCAACGTCGCGGTGCTCGACAGCGGCGTCGACCTCGGCCACCCGGACCTCAACGTGGTCGACGGCGCCAACTGCGTCGGCGCCGGACCGGCGCAGGACGAGAACGGGCACGGCACCCACGTGGCCGGCACCATCGGCGCCGAGAACGATGGCTCCGGACTGACGGGCGTGGCGCCGGGCACCCGGCTGTTCGCGGTGAAGGTCCTCGACGCCGCGGGCAATGGGAGCTGGTCGTCGATCATCTGTGGCATCGACTGGGTCACCGCCACGCGCAGCGACGGCGACCCGGCGAACGACATCTCCGTGGCGAACATGAGCCTCGGCGGCCCGGGCGACCCGGTGCAGGGCTGCGCCACCACCTCCGATCCGATGCATCGGGCCATCTGCGCATCGACCGCGGCGGGCGTCACGTACGTGGTCGCCGCCGGCAACAGCGGCTGGGACTTCGACTACGCATACGCGCCGGATGTCCCGGCGGCCTACCCGGAGGTCCTGACCGTGACCGCCGTGACCGACAGCGACGGCAAGGCGGGTGGCGTCGGGGGCGCCCCGGCGTGCCGCACGGCGGAGCGCGACGACGTGTACGCCAGCTTCTCGAACTTTGCGACGACTGCCGCCGGACAGGCGCACACCGTCGCGGCGCCGGGAACGTGCATTAGCTCCACCTGGCCCGCCGGCGGGTACGCGGCCATCTCCGGCACGAGCATGGCGGCCCCGCACGTCGCCGGCGCCGTCGCGCTGTGCCTCGGCGAGGCGGCGAAGGCGGGGCCGTGCAGCGGGCTGGCTCCCGCCCAGATCATCGGCAGGATGCGCAGCGATGCGCAGGGCCACACGGCGGCGGTCCCCGCCTACGGTTTCGGCGGCGATCCGGTGCGGCCCGTCTCCGGGCGCTACTACGGCTATCTGGCGTGGGTCGGCATCGACGCCACGGCGCCGGTCGTCTCGGGGATCACGCCGGCCAGCGGTGCGACCGGTGTCTCGAGCAGCACCAGCGTGACTGCCACCTTCAGCGAGCCGATGCAGCGCGAGCCGACGCAGGCGGCGTTCTCGCTCGTGCGCGCCGATGGCCAGCCGCAGGCCGGTTCCTTCTCGTGGAGCGCGAACACGATGACCTTCCGCCCGTCGGCGCCGCTCGCCGCCGGGTCCTCGTACACCGCCACGATCACGACCGACGCGGCGGACCTTGCCGGTAACCGCCTGGGCGCGGCGCGGACGTGGTCGTTCAAGACGCTCACCACCGCGACCGCGGTCCCGGCCGCGACGGTCATCTCGAGGGGCTCGGCGCGCAGCGGTGGAGCCGCACAGCTGGGCGCGGATGACGGGGCCTGGTACGCGGTCAACTCGACGGCGTCCAGCACGTACACGACCGACTGGTATGCCCGGGTCACCGGGGTCCCGAACTCGCTGCTGAGCCTGCGGGTCGCCTACAGCGGCAAGAACTCGCGCACCTGCAGCCAGACGGTGTCGCTCTACCGCTGGTCGACGGCGAGCTGGGTCCAGCTCGATGCCCGCAGCGTCGGCACAACCGAGATCCTCGTCGACAAGGCGGCCGGCGGAACGCTGGCCGACTACGTCAGCGGCAGCTCCGGCGACGGAGAGGTCCGGGTCAGGATCCGGTGCACCCTC
>DATADA010000035.1:0-4774 GCA_036258775.1 Candidatus Limnocylindria bacterium
GTGGACGGCCAGCTCGGCTTCATCGCGGGCGCCGTGTCCGGCCATGGCTCGGCACGCGGCAGGTAGTCGTCGGGGGGATACGCTCCCATCGGCTCGAGGTAGGCGCGGATCTGGAGATGACTCCAACCTTCGACCGGCTTGCCGACCATGCAGCCGGCCGTGCGGCCGAGCCAGGCGCCGTAAATCCTGTCGGCGAGCTGCTCGTCGTCTGCCAGGGCGCGGCGCCCGGGCGCGGCGGGTATCGGGAGGGCCGCCTCGATCTCGGCCGCAAGCTGCGGCTCGGCGAACGGCCAGTCCGGCATCCGGGGAGTCGCCTCGAGCCGGTCGAGCCATGCCGCGAGCACCCGATCGTCGGGCTGGCGCGTCGTCGACAGGGCCGCGCGCACGTCGCCGGCGATGGAGCCGACGTCGTGACCGCTCTCGGCGCGCTGCCGCAGCTCGTCGGCGACGAGGTCGTGCAGGTCACCCGGGTCGTGCATCGCTCAGCCTTTCTCGGCGCCCGCGGTCAGGCCCTCGACCAGCAGCCGCTCCGTCAGGAAGAAGAGCACGATGACCGGCACGGTGAGGATCACCGCGCCCGCCATCACGACCGTGGTGGGTACCTCGATGGTGCTCTGCGCCAGCTGAGAGAGGCCGAGCGAGACGGTCCAGCTCTCCCGCCGATCGACCAGGAACAGGAGAGCGAACAGGAACTCGTTCCAGGCGATCATGAAGACGAAGAGCCCGGTCGACATGATGGCCGGCATCGCCAGCGGGATGCTGATGTAGCGCATCACCTGGAAGCGGTTGCAGCCCTCGAGAGTTGCCGACTCCTCGAGGCTCTCGGGGATCGAGTTGAAGTAGGTCCGCAGCATGTGGATCGTGACCGGAACGGTCTGGGACGCGTACACGATCATCAGGCCGAGCAGCGAGCCGCGAAGGCCGAGCCGGGTGAAGAAGACGAAGAGGGGAATGGCGAGCAGGATCGCCGGGAAGAGATAGATCGCCAGGAACACGAAGCTGACCTGGCGGCGGCCGAAGAACTCCAGGCGGCTGATGGCGTAGGCGCCGGGGATGGCGAGGAGCAGTGAGGCGATGACCGCCACGGTGGCGATGATCGCGCTGTTGCGCAGGAAGCTGACAAAGCCCTGGCCGCCATCCTCGACGCTGCGCAGCACCTCGCCGTAGGTGTTGAAGGTGAGCCGCTCGAGAGGCACGACCAGCGCGCCGGGGTCGCGGGCCAGATCCGCGATCGGGCGCACGGAGAGGAGCAGCATGTAGAGGAACGGGAAGGCCGTGACGGCGACGAAGAAGATGACGCCGACCCATTTGAGGATCGCGATCAGCCTGGACTCGACCCGCTCGCGCGACCATCCGCGACGGCGCGTCTCGCGGGCGGCGGACTTCAGGGCGGTGCCGACGTCGGCCGCGGTCTGCGTCACAGTGCCGCCTCCGTCTTCTTGGCGAAGAAGCGGAAGTAGAAGAACAGGAAGATCGCAAGCAGCGCGGCAAGCACGAGCGAGAGTGCGGCCGCCGCACCGATATCGCCGCGACCCGTCAGACGGTTGTAGATCCCGACCGAGACCACCTCGGTCCCGGCGCCACCGCCGGTGAGCAGGTAGATGTCATCGAACTCGTTGAAGGTCCAGATGAAGCGCAGCACGGCGAGCAGCGCGATGACGCCCGACAGCTGCGGCAGCAGGATGTAGCGGAACCGCTGGAGCGGCGAGGCGCCGTCGACCTTGGCGGCTTCGTCGAGGTCGGCCGGCACGGCCTGCAGGCGAGCGAGGATGAACAGAAACGCAAACGGGAAGTAGCGCCACGCCTGGAAGGCGATCACGGTGAGCAGCGCCAGCGGCAGCTCGATCGAGATGCCGAAGATCGTGACCGGCGCCGAGCGCTGGCTCAGGAACGAGATCGGTCGCTCCCAGCCGAGCATTTCCTCGCCGAAGGCGTTCACGATGCCGAGGTTGGGGTCGAGCATCACCGACCAGACGAAGGCGACCGCCACGACGGGCGAGACGTACGGGAGCAGCATCGAGGCCCGGACCAGTGTCCGGCCACGGAACGGCGCCCGCACGATCAACGCGGCGGCCAATCCCAGGCCGATGGCCAGAGTGGTCCCCGCCACGCTGTAGATGACCGTCGTGAGCAGCGCATCGATGAAGTTGCGCGAGGTGAAGACGCCGACGAAGTTGTCGAGCGTGAACCCCGCGCCGAATATCCCCACCTCGCGGATGTCGCGCAGCCGGAGATCGCGGAAGGCGATGAAGATGGTCCACAGGATGGGCAGGACGACCACGGCCAGCACCACGACCAGCGTCGGCGAGAGGAGGGCCACCCCGGCCCGGCTCTCCTGCTGGCGCAGGGTGAGCGCGGCATCGCCACCGCCCGTCGCGCGGCGTGCCGTCATCGGCATCCCTCCGGCTGCGTGCCTCGGATCTACTCGAGCGCGCCCAGGATCTCCTCGATGGCTGCCTGCGCCTCCTGTGCCGCCTCCTCGGGCGAGACCGCTCCCTCGAGCGCCAGGCCGAGCGCGGTCGGCACCGGAACCTCCGTCACGAGTGCCCCGGCCAGCGCGCCCTGGCCCTGGGTGAATGCCCAGCGCTTCATCGTCTCGGAGCTGGTGGTGAGCGCCTCGATCGTCTCGGCGTCGTAGATCTCGCCGAGCGGCTGCTTGCGGTCCACGCCTGCCTCGAGCTCACCCCAGGCGTCGGCGTACTCGGTGGGGTTGTCGGCGGTGCCGAGCCGCGTCGGGAACTTGCCCTCCGGCGCGAGCGCCAGCCAGTCCACGTAGCCGTCGCTCATCATGAACTCGACGAATCGCTGGGCGTCCTCGGTCTGGGCCGTATCGCTGATCACGAACGAGACGACCTCGCCGAACTGAGAAGGCTCGTCGCCGCTCGGTCCCTGGATGGCGGTCACCACGCCGCTGTTCTCAGCCAGGAAGAGCGGGTCCTCCTCGCACTCCGGGCAGGTCGGCAGGGCGTCGTCGCGCAGCCCGGCCAGCTCGTCGAGGAGGAAGGACGACCACACGATCATCGCCGCGTCCCCGGCGAAGTAGGCGGCGCGGGTCGTGTCGGGGTCCTGCGCCCCCTCGACCGATGCGTTCACCAGGTCGGTGTAGAACTGGAACGTCTCCACGCACTCCGGTGACCCGATCGTGACGTTGCCGGAGTCGTCGACCACGTCGCAGCCGTTCGCGACCGCGAAGTACTCGAAGGTCTGCTGCACGAAGCCCGGCTCCGGGCCGCCGGTCCCGAGCACGATGCCGGCCTGGTCGCCGGTGTTGAGCGTCTCGGCGGCCTCGCGGATCGTGTCGAAGGTCGTCGGCGGCTCGAGCCCGGCCTCCTCGAAGAGGTCGGTGCGGTAGACCAGCAGCTGCGCCCAGCTATCGCTCGGCACGCCCGCCACGCCGTCGGCGGTGCCGACCAGGTCGAGCGCGGCCTCGGAGAAGGTCTCACGGCCAAGAGCGTCGACGACCGCGGCGTTCGCCTCGACGTCGGCCAGGCCGTCGGCGGCGAGGCCGTGGGTGAAGCCGAGCGAGAGCGCGCCGAATACGTCGGGAAGGGTGTCACCGGCCACCGCGGCGGTCACCTGCGTGGCGAGGTCGCCCTCGGCGATCGCGACGAGCTCGACCTCGATCCCGGTCTCGTCGACGAAGCGGTCGATGATCGCCTGGGTCGCCTGGATGCGCTCGGCGTTGTCCTCGGCGCTCCAGAAGATGAGGCCCTCGCCGTCGCCGCCGTTCCCGCCGTCGCCCGGCGGGCTCGTCCCGTCGGTCGGCGGTGCCGCTTCGCCGCCACACGCGGCGAGCCCGAGCGAGGCGGCGACGATCAGGCTCGCGAGCCTCGCCGGCACGCCGAGCTGCCCCGTACCGCCGGTGGATCGATTCCGCCGCAGCCCGACCGCGCCGGTGCCCGACTGTCCGCTCATCATCTCTCCTCTACTGCTGGTGAACGTGGACCGGAGCGCGTACCGCTGCGATGGTGGCCGGAAGCCGATGAGGCGTGGCTTTGAGCTGCTGGCTATCGAACCGCTCGTCGGCGGTCATGGCAGCCGCGCCGACGACGGCGACCCGGTTCCGGAGCTGGCTCTGATCGATCTGGGGGTCGCGGGTGGCACGCGGGAGAGAGCGCCGGTAGACGCTTCCCGGATGCCGGCGAGCAGGGGGTCGCCGGGCTGCGCGACGCCGCCGACCACGATGAGCGACCGACTGAAGGAATTCACCACGGTGGCCAGCATGGCGCCGACCACCCTCCCGCTCGCTGGCTGAGCTCGAGTGTCGTGCTGTCACCGTGGCATGCGCCCACGCGACCGACGCGGTGGTCAGCCGGCCCTCGCGTTCGAGCCGCCGAGCCCGGTCCGCTCCAACGCCTCGCTGCGTGAACGGCAATGGCCGCCGCTGCGAACGGCGTCGAGCAGGATCTGGGTCGCATCGGCGGCGTCGAGGGACGAGCGCGAGGCGGGCTCGTGGCGCTCCGGCACTACTGCCACGAGCGCAGTCTAGTTTTGCCTGTCAACGGCTGAGTCGTCGCCGGACATCAAAGCCGGCGGCCCTTCCCGCGCTCGCCGCGACCCCGTCCGCAAACGCCGGGATTGACCTGCGGGCATGTCGTGTGCTGCCCGCCGACCCGAGCACGCCTGGAGGGAGAAACCATGCCTGCCGGAGCCAGCAAGAAGCGCGAGCGCCAGTACGAGCACATCAAGGAGTCGTACGAGGAGCGCGGCGTCTCGAAGGACGAGGCGGAGGAGCGTGCGGCGCGTACCGTGAACAAGCAGCGCCGTAAGTCGG
>DATADA010000036.1:0-1803 GCA_036258775.1 Candidatus Limnocylindria bacterium
GCGGCCGCCGGCGGACGCGGAGTTCGTTTGCCCGATGGCGGAGATGGTGCTGATCAACCCCGCGATGATCCGCGCTGCGCACGGCGACGGCCGCACGGTCTTCGTCTGGTTCGGTCCGACCGATAGCGAGCCGGCGTATCGCGTCGAGCAGGCCAGCGTGTGGGCCGACATGGTGGAGGGCATCCGCTGGCTGGTCCGGCACCCGCCGATGCGCACGTTGGCGCTGACGATCTTCGCCTTCAACGTGACGTATGGGGCCGCCTGGGGCGTGCTCGTCCTGTACGCCGCCGAACGGCTCAGCATGGACGCGGTCGGCTTCGGGCTGCTGACGACCGCGACCGCGGTCGGAGGCGTCATCGGTACCGTCGCGTACGGGTCGCTCGAACGGCGGTTCCGGCTGGGCGACATCATGCGCGTCGGCCTGCTCATCGAGACCGGTACGCATCTGTCGCTCGCGCTGACGACCTCGCCGGCAGTGGCGCTCGTCACCCTGGTGGTGTTCGGCGCCCACGCCTTCGTGTGGGGCACGACCTCGACGGTCGTTCGTCAGCGCGCGGTGCCGAACGCGCTGCTCGGGCGGGTGACCGGCGTCTACCGCGTCGGGCTGGTCGGCGGGCTGGTCATCGGCGCGCCGATCGGCGGCCTGCTGGCTCGGACGTTCGGGATCACCGCCCCGTTCTGGTTCGCGTTCATCGGGTCCGCGGCTCTCGTCGTGCTGCTCTGGCGCGAGCTGCTGCACATCGCGCATACGGCGGACCCCGCCGCAGCCCACGCCCCATCCGCCGGGGATTGACGTCCGGCCCCTGGCTGAGTGCCTCGGTTCAGGCCTCTGGACGCTCGGCGAGGCGCGCCGCCCGCATCGTGAGGTACCGGCGCTCGGGGATGGATGTCGCGCGGCGCGCGGCAGCCCGGTAGTGAGCGCTCGCCCCCTGACGATCCCCGGCCATTTCGAGCAGGTGGGCTCGGACCGCCTCCGGCCGGTGGCTCGGGCCGAACCGATCCACCACGCCGTCGATCATCGCCAGGCCGGCGGCCGGCCCATGGACCATCGCCACGGCCACGGCGCGGTTGAGCGTCACGACGGCGCTGCCGGTCATCTCCTCGAGGTGCGCGTACAGCGCCTCGATCCGCGGCCAGTCGGTGGCATCGGCCGATGGCGCCTGGTCGTGGACGGCCGCGATCGCCGCCTGGACGCCGTACTCGCCGAGCGGCCCGGCGGTCGTCAAGCGTCGAAGCACGTCCAGCCCTTCGGCGATGCGCCCGCGATCCCAGCGCGATCGGTCCTGCTCCGGCAGCGGCACGAGCTCGCCGTCGGGGTCGACACGCGCGGGCCGGCGGGCATCGGTCAGGAGCATGAGTGCCAGAAGGCCGGCGACCTCCCCGTCCTGCGGCATGGCGCCGGTGAGCGTGCGGGCGAGGCGGATCGCCTCGTCGGACAGGTCCACCCGCTGCAGCGAAGGACCCGAGCTCGTCGTGTACCCCTCGTTGAACATCAGGTACAGGACGTGGAGCACCGACCGAAGACGCGCGGCGCGCTCTCCCGGCGGCGGCATGGCGAACGGCACGCCCGACGCCCGGATCCGTGCCTTCGCTCGGATGATGCGCTGTGCCATCGTTGCCTCCGGGACGAGGAAGGCACGGGCGATCTCGGCCGTCGACAGGCCTCCCACCGCTCGCAGGGTCAGCGGAATGGCCGATCCCGGCGTCAGCGACGGATGGCAGCAGAGGAACAGGAGCAACAGCGTGTCGTCCTCCTCCTGGACCGATGCCGGGGCGGTCGCCGCCTCGGCCGCCACGAGGCGC
>DATADA010000037.1:0-3265 GCA_036258775.1 Candidatus Limnocylindria bacterium
CGATGTAGCTGGCCAGGTAGACGAGGATCGGGACCGCCCCGAACGCGGCGATGCTGGGCAGCGCCTCCTGGCGGAAGGCCTCGCGCAGGGCCTGCCGGCCGGAGACGCCCGGCGGGCGCCGCGCGGCGATCTCCCACGCCACCGTCAGCACCACCAGCCCCAGGCCGATGTAAGCGCCCGACCACTTCACCGCCGCCGCCGCCCCCAGCGCCGCGCCCGCGAGGAAGCGCCACGGCCGCCCGAGCGTGAGCCGCCCCACGAGACCGGCAGGCTCGCGGTCTCGCCGCCGCTCTCGGTCGAGCACGACGGCCAGAGCGGCGACGACGACGAAGAGCCCGACGAAGACGTCAAGCATCGCGACCCGCGACTGCACGAGGTGCAGGAAATCGGTGGCGAACAGGGCCGAGGCTGCGACCGCGCCCACGGTCGCAGCGCCGGCGGCGACCACCGGGCGCAGCAGACGCCGGCTCAGCACGTAGACGAGGGCGACCGTCGCGGTGCCCGCCACGGCGGCCGCCACGCGCCACCCGAACGGGTGGTAGTCGAGGACGGCGATCCCCGCGCCGATGAGCCACTTGCCGAGCGGTGGATGGGCCCGGCTGGTGAGGCCGCTGATGCCGCACACCGCCTCGCTGGCGGCGACGTACCAGCAGGCGTCCTGAGCGTAGAAGATCTCGTCGAAGACGAGCGAGGTCGGCGAGGCCAGACCGACCAGGCGGAGCGCCGCCGCCGCCAGCGTCACCAGCGCGAGCCCCAGCCAGTCGAGGCGGGTCCAGCGCGCGCTATCGGCCTGCGTCAATCGGGACTCATCCTTGCATGGGTGGAGCGCCGGCCGGGCCCGATCGTTGCGGAGGCCGCCGGCTCGGCCCATCCCCGTGTCAGCGGGACATCGTAGGAGCTCGCCGGCGATCGCACGCGATCGGAATCGGTCCAACCGTGATCTTGAGGAGGTTAGGAGCATGGGCGTCGCCCGAACCGTCGTACTCGTCCTCGGCGCGATCTACGTCGTGGTCGGCATCGTCGGGTTCATCCCGGGGCTGGTGACCGGCGGCCCCCCGGCCGGCATGGAGTCGGCGCAGGGCAACCTGCTCGGCATCTTCCCCGTCAACGCGCTGCACAACATCGTGCACCTCGCCATCGGCGCCGCGCTGCTGTACGGCGCGACGAACACGAGCGCCGCCATCTCGGTGGCCCGCATCATCGGCGTGGTGTACGTGGTGGTCGGCCTGCTCGGGTTCGTCGCTCCCGACACGTTCGGGCTGATGCCGATCGGCGGCGCGGACATCTTCCTGCACCTGGCGACCGGCGCGATCCTGCTCGCCATCGGGTTCATGGACCTCGATCGCGGTAGGGCCGACGCGCGCATCTGATTTCGGAACGGGCGCCGGTCCGCCAGCGCGGTCCGGCGCTTCCGGTTCTGCGCATGGCGCCGGCAAGCACGTCCGCGGTCCGGCCTTCCGCTTCCGGCGCCCAGGTGCCGAGCGCGGGCGTGGCCGGGGTCAGTCTCGCTCGCGATCCCGGGCCGCGATGCCGGAGCGCGCGATCTCCTGCTCGCAGCTGTGGCGCGGGGCCCAGACGGGGTCGCCGAACCAGAGCAGGTAGCGGCCGTGGTCGGAGAGCCGAGCGAGGCGGCTCCACGAGAACTCGTTGCTCGGCTGCAGCCACGCGTCGCCCGGGCCGAGCCCGTGGCCGGGCACGTACTGGAAGTCGATCTGGTGGCCCGCGCATCGGATCACCACCGTCCAGGCGCCCTCCCATGAGGGCGTCGCGCGGGCCACTCGCCATCCCGGCAGCCGGCGGCTGACCTCCTCGACCACGTCCGCGCGCGCGGCGTCGCCGGCGGCCGGAATCGGCAGCCAGCGGGCGGCGGCGAAGACCGCCAGGACGAGGAGGAGAGCCGCGCCGATGCGCAGGCCGCGACGTGCCGACATGACCTCTGCAGATCGCTGTGTGTTGTGTCCCCTGGGCGACGCCGCGCGACGCGGGATGAGGCATCGCCACGATAGCAGGAAGCGTACCGATGCTCTGCTAGACTCGCCGGGCGGTGCCTGGGCCGCGCGAGAGGGAGCCGGTGAACTACGAGCTGTACATGGCGGAGGCGATCGCCGAGGCGCGGCGAGGCGCCGAGGAGGGGGAAGAGCCGGTCGGTGCCGTGGCGGTCTTCGACGACGCCATGATCGCGCGCGACCACGACCGCATGCAGCTCTCCGGGGACCCGACCGCGCACGCCGTCCTGCTGACCCTCCAGGCGGCCGCCCGAAAGCTGGGTCGCCGTCGTCTCGCGGAGGTGAGCCTCTTCACGACCCGTGAGCCGTGCGCGATGTGCGTCGGTGCCTTGCTCGAGGCCGGCGTGAGCGGCCTCGTCTACGCCACGTCTGACGAGCAGCGGGGAGCGGCCGGCGGTGCCGTCCAGCTGGCTCGCGGGACGCGCCTGCCGCACCAGCTCTCGGTCGTGTCCGGCGTCCGCGAGAGCGAGGCGCGCCGGCTCGCGTCGGCCGCCTCGTCGACCACCGTCTGACCCATCGCCCCGGCACGGGGCCACGCGATCGGTCTGATAGACTCGCCGGCGGACCGCGGAGAGGTGTCCGAGTGGTTTAAGGTGCCGCTCTCGAAAAGCGGTGTGCGATGAGCACCGTGGGTTCGAATCCCACCCTCTCCGCCACTCGTCCGACCCGCCCGACGCGCCCGCGGAGAGGTCGCCTAGAGGCCTAGGGCGCCGCACTGGAAATGCGGTTCGGGGCAACCCGTCGCGGGTTCGAATCCCGCCCTCTCCGCCATTGTGCGACGGCGGCTCGCCCGCCGTGAACGCTGGGCACCGCGCAATGCCCCAGCCGCGGCGAAATGCGTCGCGGAGTTGATTGCTCGCGGGACCGCTCGCCGACAGCGGGGCGAGGCGCGGCTCTACACTGTGCGAGCATCAGAGTCGATCACCCTCTCCCTCGCCACCCGTTCCCGCGCCTCGAGCCGCCGTGGCATGGGCCGGAGATCGCCTGGTCGTGTGGGGCGGTGTCCGTTGGGCGGCGGGCGTGGGGCCGCTGGACGGCGGGTGGAGCTGGACGCCGCCGCGGTAAGACAGCCACACGGCGCACGTGCGCCGCTCCGGCGCCGGACTCGAGCACCCGCTGCGGTTTGACCGCCCGCGACCCGGCGCCTACGATCGTCCATGGCCGTGCTAGGCGGGGAACTAGCGGTGCCCTGCACCCGCAATCCGCTACAGCGGGGCTGAATCCCCGGTCGAGGTTTTCGCCGCGCGTCTACCACCGTC
>DATADA010000038.1:0-2436 GCA_036258775.1 Candidatus Limnocylindria bacterium
AGCTTCTGGACGATCGGGATGAGGCTGGTGGTGGCGTCGGCGCGCGCGATCTCCTCGACGACGATCGCCTGGCTCACGCCGTCGAGCCCGGTTCCGCCGTACTCCTCGCCGAAGGCGATGCCGAGCAGGTCCTGCTTCGCCAGCAGCTCCTTGAGATCCCACGGGAACTCGGCCTTCTGGTCGATCTCGGCGGCGCGGGGCGCGATCCGCTCCTCGGCCAGCTCGCGCACGACGCCACGCAGCTCCTCCTGGTCCGGGGTCAGGCAATACGTCACGCGGGCGTCGCTCCTGCGGGCACCGGGGCGGCGGGACTGGGCTCGGGCGTCCAGCAAGCATACCGAACCATGACTGGCCGTCCGCGCGGGGCGCGCTCCGTGCGGGCCGGCGTGTTGGCCCGCGCTGGCGGCGTGGTGCCCGGGCGGTACCACCAGGAGTGGTGCTGCAGCGCGTGCGCCCAGTCCCTCACCAGTGCTGGTGGTCAGACGACTCGTCCGGCGGCCGCCATGCGCCGCGCCACCAGCATCGTTGGTCAGCCGTGGCGGACACGCGCGATAGCACCACTGCTGGTTGTGTACGGCCGCGTCCGCGGGCGCCGGCGGGGGCGGCCGCGCCGGGAACGCCGTCCTAGTCGTACGGTCCCTGCACCTCGACCTGGCCGAGGTTGATGCGCGCCTCGTAACGGACCGCGCGCGTGTGGGCCGGGCCGTGGGCGACGCTGCCGTCGCGCAGCCGGAACTCCGAGAAGTGCCACGGGCACTGGATCGTGTCCCCCCGCAGCTCGCCCTTCGACAGCGGCCCGCCGGCGTGCGAGCAGGTCTCCTTGAGCGCGTGGACGACGTCGCCGCGACGCACGAGGACGAGTGCGGTCGGGCCGAGCATCGCCTTCGTCGGGGTGCTCTCCGGCAGCTCGGCGACCGGCATCACCGGGGTGAACTCCTTGGCCCGACGCCCCCGGCTGAAGGCGTTGTGGTTGATCATGTAGCCGTACTTGTAGACGACGTGTCCGCCGATGAACGACCCGATCGAGATGAGCAGGTAGCCGACGAGCAGCGACCACCAGGCGGCGTCGTGGTTGCCGCCGATGCGCATCATCACCGATAGACCGAACGCGACCGCGCCGAGGATGTTGGTGACGCCGTGCAGTCCGGTGATGGCGCGCTCATCGCCGGGGCCGGTGTCCTTGAAGTCGGTGAGGCCGGTGATGATCGCCCCGACCGCCGCGAGCCAGGCGAGGCCGAGGACCCACGTGGTGCCGTCCTCGAGGCCTTCGACCCCGAAGTAGACGCGCAGCACGTCGAGGAGGACCGCGGCGGTCGACGCTCCGACCACCACGTCGACGATGACCGCGTGCAGCGCGTGGCCGAGCCACGTCCCGTTCAGGAAGTCCTGGAGGAACTTGCCGGGCCTGCCGAGCGCCCGGTAGAAGCCGTCCACGACGGCCGCGATGCCGTCCCACAGCCCGGACAGCGGCCGGGCGATTCGCTCGAGCATCTCTCTCCGTGCGGCTGGTGTTTGGCTCAGTGTCGGGCCGGAACGCCGGGGCGGGCAAGCGCTCAGCCGGAGGCGAGCTCCGCCGCGAACTCGCCGAACACGGCGACGTGCCGGTCGATCTCGGCCTCGCCGTGGGCGACCGACAGCGTCCACTGGTCGTCGGGGCCGGGTGGCAGCAGGATCCCGCGGTTGACGAGGTAGTAGAAGAACGCGGACCACAAATCGGTGTCGAGGCCGACGAAGTCGCGATAGCCGGTGACCCGCTCGGGGGTGAACATGACGCAGCCCTTCGGCCCGACGTTGATCGCGTAGGCCGGGAGGCCGTGCTCGTCGATCACCGACTGGCACCCGGCCGTGAGCCGTGCCGCGAGCGCGTGCAGGCGCGGATAGACGTCCGTCGTCAGGATCCGCGTCAGCGTGGCCACACCGGCTGCCATCGACAGCGGGTTGCCGTTGAAGGTTCCCAGGTGCGCCACGCGGGTCGCTCCTCCGGGGATCGTGGTCACCGCGACGCCCGTGCCGGCGGCCTCGCGCGCCGCGCCCGGCGTCCCCTCGAGCGTCTCGATCGAGCGCATCACCTCCGCGCGACCACCGAAGGCGCCGATGGGAATGCCGCCACCGATGCTCTTCGCCAGGCAGACCAGATCCGGCTCGACGCCGAACGCCTCGACCGCGCCGCCGTAGGCGAGGACGACGCCCGTCTTCACCTCGTCGAAGATGAGCACCGCGGCGTGCTCGCTGGCGAGCTGCCGGACCCGCTCGAGGAACCCCGGCAGCGGCGGCACCACGCCGATGTTGAACTGCACCGGCTCGATGAGGATCGCCGCGATCTGGCCGCGATGCGCGGTCAGGATCGCCTCGAGCGCATCGGGGTCGTTGTACGGCGCGATCACGGTCTCCGCGATCCGGCTGCGGGGAATCCCCGCGCTCGCCGGCACGGTGTTC
>DATADA010000039.1:0-3487 GCA_036258775.1 Candidatus Limnocylindria bacterium
CGACCCGCTCCAGGCGCAGCTCGCGGAGCGAGCCGGCGGGGGCCAGCAGCCGTGGCACCGCGGCCAGGGCAGCCTCGAGGACCTCCTCGTCGGCCGCCGCCGGCAGCGTGACGAGACCGCGCCCCCCGCGCTCGACGTAGAGCGCCGCCCGCCCGTCGACCAGCACGACGTGGGCGCCCGCGACGCGCCCCAGCGAGGCGCGCTCGCCACTCTCGTCGCGCGGCCAGGCGAGGGACGCGCCGTAGGGCTGCGCCGGGTCGGTCGCGGCCAGCACCTGGACCGAGGGCGCCGTGTCCCGATCGGGGACGCGGACGGCGCGCAGCCGATCCACCGCGCCGGGCAGGGCGAACTGGGCGGCGCCCCGCCCGGCGACGAAGTAACCGCGGCGGATGCGGCCGCTCTCCTCCATGGCGCGCAGGACGGGGTAGACACCGGCGTAGCCGCCGGTGACGCCCTCGCCCGCCACCGCCTCCCGGGTCACGACCCCGTGCCGCTCGAGCAGCGCCAGCGCGAGCGCATGGGCGCGCTCCGTCGGCGACCGGGCCTCGCCGACCAGGTCGGCCACGAGCGACCAGCGGCCCTGGGCGCGCGGCGGCCCGAGTGACAGCAGGCGGGGAGCGCGCCGGCTTCCCGCCGCACGTGAGCGGGAGCGAGGCAGCGTCACGGCCCGCAGCGCCGAGAACGTGTCGTTCGTGACCTCTCCGGCCCAGACCAGGTCCCACAGCGCGTCGAGCAGCTCCTCGTCGCCGTGCGAGGCGGGAACGGCGGCACGCAGCTCGCGGAAGAAGCTCGCGCCACGCCGGTTGAGGTGCTCGCGGAGCCGCGCGTGGAGGTCGCCGGACGGGCGCGCCTCGTCGGCCGCGACGCTCGCCAGCAGGTCGACCCGATCACGCCGGTAGAGCGCGACGCGGCCGTCGTCGCGCCCCAGCGCACCGCGACCGATCCAGACCACCTCGCCCGCCGCGCCCAGCTCGTCGAGCAGCCGCGGGGAGTAGTCGCGGACCCTCGCGCGGAGGACGTCGCGCTCGAGCACCGAGGCGGGCATGGCGACGCCCTCCAGCTGGGCGACCGCCTCGAGCAGCCGGTCGATGCCGCTCGCCTGCGACCCGACGCCGTGCCAGGCCGGGAGGAAGCGCCCGAGCGCATCGGGCTCGACCGGCTCGACCTCGCGGCGCAGCCGGGAGAGCGACCGGCGGCGGAGGGCACGCAGCACCTCCGGGTCGCAGAACTCGTGGTGGGCGCCACCCGGACGGAACGCGCCCTCGAGCAGCGCGCCGGACGACGCCAGCGCGGCCAGGCGAGCGCCGACGCGGCCGCTGCCGATCCCCCAGCGGTCCGCCGGACCCGAGGTGGTGAAGGGTACGTGCGTCCGCGCCCACCGCCTCAGGAGGCCGTCGAGCGCCTCGTCCGGCGTGGCGCGCGACTCCAGCCAGGCGTCGGGCACGCCGGAGGGTGGGCTCACGCCGAGCGCGTCGCGGTAGCGCGCCACGTCCTCGATCGCGACCCACCGCTCCTCGCCCGCCACCCGCACCCGGACCGCCCGGCGGCCGGCCTCGAGGTCGCGGAGCGCGGCGTCGGGATCGAGGCCCTCGGCGACGCGGGCCGCCACCTCGTCGCCGCGCAGGTCGCCGAGGCGCCGCAGCAGGTCGTGCACGCCGTCGACGGTCCGGGCACGGCGGCCCTCGGCGAGGGACTGGAGCTCGAGCTCGTGGTCGGCGACTGCGGCGGCGTCGAGCAGCTCGCGCAGCTCCTCCTCGCCGAGCAGCTCGGCCAGGAGCTCCCGGTCGAGGGCGAGCGCCTGCGCCCGGCGCTCGGCGAGCGGGGCATCCCCCTCGTACATGAAGCTCCCGACGTAGCTGAACAGCAGCGACGAGGCGAACGGCGACGCGCTGCGCGTCTCGACGCTCGCCACCCGGATCTGGCGCGAGCGCACGCCGGCCAGCACCTCCCGCAGCGCCGGCAGGTCGAAGACGTCGCGCAGGCACTCGCGGTAGGTCTCGAGGATGATCGGGAACGAGCCGTACTTCGAGGCGACCTCGAGCAGGTCGGCCGAGCGCTGGCGCTGCATCCACAGCGGCGTGCGCTGCCCGGGACGGCGCCGCGGCAGCAGCAGGGCGCGGGCGGCGTTCTCCCGGAACCGGGCGGCGAAGAGGGCCGTGCCGCCCAGCTCGGCGGTCAACAGCTCGTCGAGCTGCTCGGGGGCCGGGAAGAGCAGCTCGTCGAGATCGGCGCCATCCAGCGCGGCGGTCTCCGGAAGGCGGACGGCCACGCCGTCATCGGTCCAGATCGTCTGCGTGTCGACCCCGAACCGCTCCCGCACCCGCGTGGCGACCGCCATCGACCACGGCGCGTGGACCCGCCCACCGTACGGGGTCAGGATGCAGACCCGCCAGTCGCCGAGCTCGTCGCGGAAGCGCTCGACCACCACGGTCCGGTCGCTGGGCAGCGCCCCGGTCGACTCCCGCTGCTCGCCGAGGTAGGCGACGAGGTTGCGCGCCGCCAGCTCGTCGAGGTCGTGGTCCCGGCGCAGACGCTCCTCCACCGCCGCGGGCGCGTCGGCCACGACCGGCTCGACTTCACGAGTGAAGGCGCCGATCGCGCGTCCCAGCTCCACCGGTCGGCCGAGGGCATCGCCGTGCCAGAACGGCATCTTCCCCGGCTCGCCGGGCGCCGGCGAGACGACCACCCGGTCGGGCCGGATCTCCTCGATCCGCCACGTCGACGCCCCGAGCAGGAAGGTCTCGCCGACCCGGCTCTCGTAGACCATCTCCTCGTCGAGCTCGCCGACCCGGCGCCCGGGCTGCCCCGCCTCGCCGACCATGAAGACGCCGTACAGGCCGCGGTCGGGGATCGTCCCGCCGCTCGTGACGGCGAGCACCCGGGCGTCGCTCCGGGCCGTCAGCCGGTCGGTGCCGCGCTCCCAGACGACGCGTGGCCGCAGCTCGGCGAACTCGTCGGAGGGGTAGCGCCCCGACAGCATGTCGAGCACCCCGGTGAGCTGCTCGCGCGACAGGTCCGCGAAGCTCTCCGCGCGGGTCACGAGGCGGTGGAGCTCGTCGACGCTCCACGGGTCGAGCGCCGTCATCGCCACGACCTGCTGCGCCAGCACGTCGAGCGGGTTGCGCGGCAGGCGCGTCTCCTCGATGGCGCCGTCGTGCATCCGGCGCGCGACGACTGCCGCCTGCAGCAGGTCGCCGCGGTACTTGGGGAAGACCTTGCCGCTCGACGGCTCCCCCACCCGGTGGCCGGCGCGTCCGATGCGCTGCAGCCCGGCCGCCACCGAGGGCGGCGACTCGACGCACACGACCAGGTCGATGGCGCCCATGTCGATCCCCAGCTCGAGGCTGCTGGTGGCGACGAGCGCCGGCAATCGGCCGGCCTTGAGCGACTCCTCGATCTCGACGCGCTGCTCCCGCGCCAGGCTGCCGTGGTGCGCACGCACCAGCTCCTCGCCGGCCAGCTCGTTCAGGCGTGCCGCCATGCGCTC
>DATADA010000040.1:0-3023 GCA_036258775.1 Candidatus Limnocylindria bacterium
GGTGCGCGTCGAAGCCGATGCCGGCGCGCACCGGTTCCAGGCCGGCCGGCCGCTGCGGCTCGGCGGCCTGGAGTTCGTGGGCGAGACGGCAGGCCTGGCCGGCCACTCGGACGGCGACGCGGCGCTGCATGCGGTCGCCGATGCGCTCCTGGGAGCCGCACGCCTCGGGGACATCGGCATGCTGTTTTCACCGGATGACCCTCGATGGCGGGGCGCCGACTCAGGCGAGCTGCTGCGGGATGTCGCGAGACGGGTGCGTGAGGCGGGCTGGCTCCCGCTCAGCGTCGACGTGACGGTGGTGGCCGTGCGGCCGCGCATCGGCCCGCGGCGCCACGAGATGGAGCGCCGCATGGCCGGGCTGCTGGGCTGTCCCGGGGAGGTCGTCACGGTCAAGGGCACGACCTCGGACGGCCTCGGCTTCGGCGGATCCGAGGGCGTGGCGGCCTACGCCGTCGCGCTGCTGGCCCGCGCGACACGGTGACCGAGTGGATCGGCGGCCGCCGGCCGGTCGTCGAGGCGCTCGACGCGGGGCGTGAGGCGCGCCGCCTCCTGATCGCCGCCAATGCAAAGCCGAGCCCCGAGCTGCGGGAGGTGCTCGACGCGGCCCGCCGGCGGGGCGTCAGGCTCGAGCGCATCGACCCGCAGCGCATCGCTCGGCTCGCCGGGTTCGACGGGCACCAGGGGGTGCTGCTCGAGGTCGGCCAGCGGCGCTGGGCGGACATTTCGGAGATCGTGGCGCGGACGGCGAGCGTCGGCCGCGACCCGTTGGTCCTGATCCTCGAGCATCTCCAGGACGTCGTGAACTTCGGCAACCTTCTCCGCTCCGCCGAGGCGGCCGGGGTCGACGGCGTCGTCTTTCCCGAGCGAGGCGCCGCGCCACTGTCGGCCGCGGCGGTCAAGGCCAGCGCGGGCGCGAGCGAGCACCTGCTGTTGGCGCGGGTGGAGAGCCTCGGCCAGGCCATCGGAGAGCTGAAGACGCGCGGGCTCCGGCTGGTGGCCGCCGACCAGGCCGCGGTTGCCACGGCCTGGGAGAGCGACCTGACCGGCCCGCTCGCGGTCGTCGTGGGCAGTGAGGGGAGCGGGCTCTCCGGCGCGACCCGCCGCCGTTGCGACCTGGTGGTGCGCTTCCCGATGGCGGGGCGCGTCGGATCGCTGAACGCGGCGACCGCGGGGTCGCTCCTGCTGTTCGAGGTGGTGCGCCAGCGGCGCGGCTAGAATCGGATTCGCGCCGGCGTAGCTCAATGGCAGAGCAGCGGTTTTGTAAACCGTTGGTTGGAGGTTCGACTCCTCCCGTCGGCTCCACCTCCTGTGAATCTTGCTCGCCGCCCGCTACGGCTCGGCCTTGAGGAGCCTGTAACCGACTCCGCGCACGGTCTCGATGTAGCGAGGAGCCGTCGTGTCGTCGCGGAGTTTGGCGCGCACGCGCCTGATGAAGACGCGTAGCGAATCCAGGTTCGCGAAGTCGTCGTCGCTCCAGACGCGGGTCAGGAAGCGCTCGTACGGCACGACCCAACCCGCGTTTGCCACGAGCAGCGCCAGGATCCGCCATTCCGTGGGCGTGAGGGTAACCCGCTCTCCCTGGACTCTCACCTCACGCAGGCCAGTGTCGATCTCCACGTCGTGGCGGTGGTACCTGGCGACTCGCTCCGTCGGGGCCTTGAGATCGAGGCGGCGCAGAACGGCGCGAATTCGCGCCATCAGCTCCAGGTGGTCGAACGGCTTCGCGACGTAATCGTCGGCTCCTGCCTCGAGCCCACGAACCTTGTCGATCGCCTGATCTCGAGCCGTCACCATGATGACCGGGACCGAGCTGAATTGGCGGATCTGTTCGAGGACCGCGTAGCCATCCTCGCCGGGCAGGCCGACATCGAGGAGTACGAGATCCGGCCGCTCACGCTCGATGAGATCGAGCGCCTCACCGCCGTCGGCTGCCTCGAGGAGTTCCAGCCCGCGCCACTGCAGCTCAAGGCCAACGCGCAGCGACTGGCGGATGTCGGCGTCGTCGTCGACGAGAAGCAGCTTCATCGACCGCCGTCCATCGGCACGACAAGTTGGAAGCTGCTCCCACGGCCGATCTCGCTCTCCACCTCGATCGTGCCGCCGTGGGCCTGCGCGATGGCCAGCGCCGTCGGCAGTCCGATCCCCGATCCACCCGGTGCGTCGGCGCGGTCGGATGCTCCGACGAAGAAGCGCTCGAAGAGGCGGTCCCGCTCGTCCGAGGGGATCCCGGGTCCCTGATCGATGACCGTCCATCGCACCCGCCCGTCATCGTCGCGCGTCGTTCGCAGCACCACCTCGCCGCCCGCCGGCGAGAACTTCTGCGCATTCGCCGCGAGGTTCAGGACGGCCTGCTCGATCCGTCGCCGGTCGGCCACGACCGGGACGGGCCGGGCCGGCAAATCCAGCCGCACTCGCTGGTCGCGTGCCGCGGCCAGCGGCGCCAGTGCTCCGGCGACGTCCCGCGCGACGGCGCGAGCGTCGAACGGGCGCCGGTCCATCTCGACTTTGCCGGCGCGCAGGCGGGCAAGGTCGAGAAGCTCACTGAGCAGCCGTT
Organism: Candidatus Limnocylindria bacterium; assembly: GCA_036258775.1. GTDB lineage: Bacteria > Chloroflexota > Limnocylindria > QHBO01 > QHBO01 > DATADA01. The sequence goes on from DATADA010000040.1 coordinate 2,555, forward strand.
GCATACGGTCCGCGCTTCGGCCGATGGTGGCCAACAGCTGCTGCCGTTGTGCATCGCTCGGCTCCAGGCCCGGATCCAGGAGCAGGCCGACACTCGTGCGAATCGCGGTCAGAGGAGTGCGCAGCTCGTGACCGACGGTCGCCAGCAGATCGGTCCGCAGGCGCTCGAGCTCCTCGAGTCCGACGCTCAGCTGCGGATCGGTCGCCAGGAGTGCCGCTGCGGAGCTTCGACCGAGCTCGGTGGCCACGTAGCGCGCCTCTCCGTCGCTGTAGGTGGCCACCCTCGCGAAGCCGAGCTCCGCCGCGCGCGCAAGAGTCTCGCGAGCGGTGGTGGGTGCGAGCCGCAGCCCGTGCTGGGCCAGCGCGTCGGCCACGCCGGCCGCGTCCAGCGGTCCATCCAGCAGCGCGACGACGGGGATGACGAAGAGATCGGGTATGCGGGGTTCGCGAGGCACTGATCGAGGATAGCC
>DATADA010000041.1:0-9833 GCA_036258775.1 Candidatus Limnocylindria bacterium
GGCGAGCGGCGTCCGCAGCTCGTGGCTCGCGTCGGCGGCGAACTCGCGCTGCCGCCGCAGCGACTCGCGGATCGGGACGAGCGCGCGCCCGGCGTACAGGAAGCCCAGACCGGTCGCGACGGCCAGCACGACCAGCCCACCGAGCGTGAGCAACCGAAGCAGAGCGTCCATCGCGCGCTGCTCGGCACTGCGGTCCTGGAACACCTGGATGACGTACGGCGTGCCGCGCACCTCGACCCGCTGGCTCAGGACGCGGACCGGCGTCTCGCCGACCGACGCGGTGCGGATGTCGCGCTCGCCGGCCAGGGCCGCGGCGAGGCCCTCTTGCACCGGCAGCCCGTCGGCCTCCGGCGGCCGCGGACCGACGATCCGGCCGTGCGCGTCGACGGCAATGGCGAGTGTCCCCGAGCCGGGTCCACCGAACACGGCGCGCCCGAACGGAGAATCGTCGCGACCGCCGCCGCGCGGCCCGAACCGGCCGCCAGGCTGTCGCGCGGTGAAGTCGCGCAGCGAGGCCGCCTGCTGCTCGAGCTGCGCCACGCCGGAGGCGGCCAGCGACGAGCCGACGCTGAAGTAGAGCGCCGACCCGAGCAGGAGCAGCACGACGAGGGTCGAGCCGGCGCTCCAGGCCACCAGCCGCCATCGGACCCGACGCAGCAGCCGGACGTCCGCGGCCGAACGGCCGTCGCCGGTCACGGCTCTGCCATTCGGTACCCGACGCCACGGACGGTCAGGATCCTCCCTCCTGCCTCCCTGCCGAGCTTCTGACGCAGGTAGTGGACGTAGGTGTCGACGGTGTTGTGCGTCAGCATGTCGCCGTACGGCCACGCCGCGTCGAGCAGCTGGTCGCGGCTGAGCACCTGGCCGGGGTGACGCAGCAGGCACTCGAGCAGCGTGAACTCGCGCGGGCTCAGCTCGACCGGGTCGCCGTTGACGGCCACGAGGCGCCGCGCCTCGTCGAGGGCGATCGGCCCGTTCGTGATGGTCGGTCCGGCCTGGGCACGGGCCGCGGAGCGCCGCTCGAGGGCGCGCAGCCGGGCCGAGAGCTCCTCGAAGGCGAATGGCTTGACGAGGTAGTCGTCCGCACCGGCATCGAGGCCGGCGACGCGGTCGTCGACGGTGTCCCGGGCGGTCAGCATCAGGATCGGGAGGCGCGACCCGGCGGCCCTCAGCCGCCGAGCGACCTCGGTGCCCGCGACGTCCGGCAGACCGATGTCGAGCACCATGACGTCGATGCCCGAGTTGGCATCGACGATCTCGAGCGCCTCACGGCCCGAGGAGGTGAGCTCGACGAGGTGCCGCTCCTCGGACAGCAGCCGCTTCAGGAGGCGACCGAGCCGGGGATCGTCCTCGACGACGAGTAGGTGCATCTGCGTGGGCGAGCATGAACGGGGCCGGCGATCGCCGCCCGCCCCGTCGGTGACTCAGCCGCCGAACCCGCGCGGACCGCCGCGACCCGGCCGGCCGAGGCGCGGATCACCGCCTTGGGCCAGCCACTCCTCCACCCGAGCGAGCACCCTGTCGGCGCGCTCCCGCGTGATGTCCTCGTCCGCCACCTCGTCGTCGAGCGCGGCGCGGACCGCCTCCGTGACGGCTGCCGTGACGGTCGCGTAGTCGACGCCACGGGCCTCCGCCTGCTCCTGCAGGCTCATTCCCTCGGCGAAGGCGTCGAGCACGTCGCTCTCGGCGACGCCGAGCGTCTCGGCCGCCGCTCCGAGCGCGTCCGCGGTCAGGCCGATCCGGAAGCCCCGTCCGCCGGCCGCGCCCGGCCCGCGGCCGCCGGGCCCGCCTCCGCGGAGCCCGGGCACGCCGAGCGCGTGGCAGTCGCTGTCGTCGATCTCGGCGATGCGCTCCTTCAGCTCCGCCGCCCGCTCCTCGTCGATCTCGCCGTCGGCGAGCGTCGCGTCGATGACCGCCGTGGCCGCGGCCCTGGATGCGTCGGCGAGCGCCGCCCGGTCCACGCCGAGCGCGGAGGCGAGCGCGTCGAGATACACCTCGCAGTACTCGCCGCCGAGGTGCGCCGCAGCGGCGTCCTCCGATGACGTCTCCGCCGGCGAGGCGAGCGCGCCGGAGATCAGCGTGCCTCCGATGAGGGCGGCCGCGACCAGCGCACCGGCGAAGCCGAGCGCCCGCAGCCGTCTTGCTTGGATCATGTCTTTCACCTCGCGCACAATCGTGATTGTCCACCTCCACCGGTCGGGAGGCATGCAATGACCATGCGGTGCGGTTCTTGGACGATCATGGGAATCGGCGGATCGTGATGGACCGCCGTCTCCCCGCGGTCAGCGCCGGCGCCGATTCGCGCGTTCAGACGGTCGTCCAGCGGCTCGCCACCCGTCTGGCGGGGAGCGGTGCGCGGGCCGTGGTCCTGGCCGGCAGTCACGTCCACGCGATGCAGGCGGCGCGCCGCGCCATCGGCGACGCCGGGTGATGGCGGTCGGTCGCGCACGAGAGCTGGCGACCGGCCTCTCGGCACGGCAGTGGGCGATCCTGGCGGCCGGCGTGGCGGGCTGGGGCGCGTTCGCCTTCGTCACGGTCCGGTACATTCTGGTCAGCCTGGCGCGTCACGCCGAGCAGCCGTTTTTCATCTACTTCGACTGGCGCGTCTTCCTGATCGGCGCCGAGCAGCTGCTGGCGCGCTCGCTCTACCGAGTGCCACTCGGCGACCCGAGCCGGCCGACGCCGCTCGACGCCTTCAACCTGCCGCCGGTCGCCGCCGTCCCGGCCATTCCGCTGATTTCCGCCGGCACGGTCGCCGGTGGCGCTGTCTGGCAGCTCGCCAGCGCGACGATCTTCGCCTTCGCCGGCGTCGCGCTTCCGCGCGTGCTGGGCTTCCGCTGGCGGGAGTCGGTCGTGCTCGGTGGGATCGGCCTCGGCGCGTATGCCGCTCTCACCTGGCTGCCGGTGCCCCCCGACCTCACCTACTGGTGGGGTCTCGTGCTCGGGACGAACAACTTCATCGTCCTCGGGCTGGTCGCCGGCTTCGCGCTCGCGTACGTGACCGGGCACGATCGGACGGCGGGAGTCCTCCTCGCCGCGGCGGTGGCCAGCAAGCTGTGGCCGATCGCGCTGGCGCCCCTCGTGATCCGCGAGCGTCGCTGGACCGTCGCGTCCTGGGCCGCGGGCCTGCTCGCCCTCCACGGCGTCGTGCTGCTTGCCTGGCTGGGGCCCGATGTCGTGCCGCACGCGGTCTCGGCGCTGCGACAGGCCGACAATCCGGACACGCTGGTGATCGGCGTCGCCGCCGTGGGGCGCGTGTTCGAGTGGTGGCCGTCGTGGGCGCCGCCCGTCGTCGGGCTGCTGCTGGTCGCGCTTCCTGTGCGGGGCCTGCCGGGCCTCGGCCTCGGCATCCTGGCCGGGCTGGCCGTCATCACCAACCTGTGGGGCCACTACCTGCCGACCGTCCTGTTCGGGCTGGCCCTCCTCGCCTCGCCGCTCCTGCGCCGTCGCGACGCGTACGGCATGCGGCCTTCGCCATCGGCTGCGCCCGCCCGAGACTGACGGAACCGGGCATCGCGCTTGCTTTGCGGGTTCACCCGGTAGAGCCGCACAGCGTGCGGCCGACACGCCGCGGCTGGCATCTGCGCGGCAGGAGGCAACATGAGCGGCCTTTGGCGGAACTATGGCCTGAGCATCACCCTGGTTGTGCTGTTCGTCTTCAGCTGGGGCCTGCAGACCTGGATGGGCTGGACCGAGTTCGTGGCCGAGCAGGAGCAGCACGGGCAGCAGGCGCAGGCCTTCGGAGACGACGGCTACTTCTGGCGCTGGGGTCAGGCGACGTTCGAGAACTGGCAGTCGGAGTTCCTCCAGGTCTTCGTCTTCGTCGTGCTGACGACGTTCCTCGTGCACCGCAAGAGCCACGAGTCTCCGGACACCGACTACGACACCGAGGCGTCACTGCGGCGCATCGAGGCGCAGCTCCAGGAGCTGCAGAAGCAGGTGAAGGGCTGAGCGGGCGATGAGCAAGAACGAGGCGCGAATCGAGCAGGAAGACGTCTGGAAGGAGCACCTCGACAACGTCTCCGTCCCGGCGCACTGGGCGTACCTCCTCGGCGTGATCATCGGTGCGTTCCTGTTGATGGTGGCCCTGGTCGCGCTGCTCGGCGCCAGCGGCGGGTGAGGCGCGAGCCTGGCGCAGGTGGCTGAGCGACGAACGCTCGAGCGCCGGATCCGGCGCGCGTTCCGGGACCACCTGGGATTCGATGAGCCGCAGCCGGGGCAACTCCAGGCCGTGCGCGCGCTGCTCGAGGGCCGCGACACCCTGGCCGTCATGCCGACGGGCGCGGGCAAGTCGGCGATCTACCAGGCGGCTGGTGCGCTGCTCCGCGGCGCCACCGTCGTCCTCTCGCCGCTGATCGCACTCCAGCGGGACCAGGCGGAGTCGATCCGGGAGACGAGTGCCGGAGAGGCGAGGGCGCTGAACTCGTCGCTCGCCGAGCGCGACCAGGTGCGGGTGCTGGACGACCTCGAGGCCGGCAGGATCGAGTTCCTTCTGCTCGCCCCGGAGCAGCTCGTGCGTTCGGAGGTTCGCGAGCGGCTGGCGCGCATCCGCCCCTCGCTGTTCGTGGTCGACGAGGCGCACTGCATCAGCGACTGGGGCCACGACTTCCGCCCGGAGTACCTGCAGCTGCCCGATGCGGTCGAGGCGCTCGGCCGGCCGGCCATCGTCGGCCTCACCGCGACCGCCGCGCCGCCGGTGCGCGCCGAGATCGCCGAGCGGCTGCGGATGCGGGACCCAGCGGTCGTCGTGCGCGGATTCGATCGGCCGAACATCCGCCTCGGGGTCGATACCTTCACGGATGAGGCGTCGAAGCGCCGCGCACTCGTGGAGCACGTCGGACGGGCCGCCGAGCCCGGGATCGTCTACGCCGCCACGCGCCGCCGCGCCGAGGAGATCGCCGAGCTGCTGCGCGATGCGGGCATCGACGCCGCCGCCTATCACGCGGGCCTGCGCTCGGCGGAGCGTCACGACGTGCACGAGGCGTTCATGGAGGGCCGAACGCCGGTCGTCGTGGCCACCACCGCCTTCGGGATGGGAATCGACAAGCCGAACGTCCGCTTCGTCTTCCACGCCGATGCGCCGGACTCACTCGACGCCTACTACCAGGAGTTCGGGCGCGCCGGCCGTGACGGCCAGGGCGCCGAGGCGCGCCTCTTCTTCCGCCCGGAGGACCTCGGGCTCCGCCGCTTCTTCGCCGCCAGCGGGCAGGTCGACCCGGCCGAGGTGCGGCGCGTGGCCGAGGTCGTCCACGAGCACGACGCACCGCTGCCGGCCGCCGACCTGCGCGAGGAGGTCGACCTCTCCCAGACGAAGCTGGCGGCCGCCCTCGGGCGGCTGGCGGACACGGGCCTCGTCGAGCTGCGCCCCGACGGGGAGGTGGCGCCCGCCGGGCGCGAGCCGTCGGAGCGCGACCTGACGCGCGCGGCGAAGGCGGCGGTCGAGGCGGACGAGCGGCATCGGGCGCTCGACGAGTCGAGGATCGAGATGCTGCGCGGCTACGCAGAGACGCGCGAGTGCCGCCGGCGTTACATCCTCAACTACTTCGGCGAAGAGGCGCCGGCTCGCTGCGGCCGCTGCGACACGTGCGAGTCCGGCATTTCGACGGCCGAGGAGGACGAGCCGCGCCGGCCGTTCGAGCTCGGCGCAACGGTGCGGCACCGCAGCTTTGGAGACGGCCAGGTGGTCCGCTACGAGGGGGAGCGGGTCGTCGTGCGCTTCGAGCAGGTCGGCTACAAGAGCCTCGTCGCCGAGCGCGCCCGGCAGCGCGGGATCCTGCGCGCCGGGTAGGGCCCGCGCGGGAACGCCGCACGCCCGCGACGCGCGTGGGCAGCCGGCCGGTTCGTCAGCGCCGGGCGAGCACCCGCCAGGCGGCGCCCAGCGCGACGCCGTACACGAGATGGGCCGCGAGCATCGTCCAGGCGCGGCCGGGCCGATCCTCGGACGGAGGAGGCAGGATGCGGAGCGCCGGGATCCAGCCGAAGTAGCTCACGATCCAGACGCCGACGGCGAATGGGACGCCGAGCGCCTCCGGTGCGCGCGGGCGCACGACTCGGGCGATCAGCCCGAAGAGGGCGCCGCACGCCGTGCCGAACACGAGATGCGCACCTCCCGCCGCCGCGTCGACACGTGTTCGTTCCTGCTCCGCGCCGACGGCCGCCAGGCCCCGCTCCACGATCCGTTCGGGCGGGTGCCTCCCCATGAGCCCGAGTCGCTCTGCGCCGAGCATCACCGCGCTCATCACGCCTGTTGCCACCGCTCCGCCGGCGGCGCCCCGGGCGGCGGCGGAGATCGGATCGAAGGCTGGAGTCACCCTCGGCGCAGTCGCAGGTTCGCTGCCGGATCGTCCCGGCTGCCCTGATCCGGAAGCCGGACCTCAGTACGCCGCGGCCGCGGCGGCGTCGATGACGGCGCCCGACACGCTCGCCGGGCCGCCGACCACGAACAGCTGCTTCGGCGCGAGCCGGTTCAGCTCGGCCGCCGTCGCAGCCGGCAGAGTCGTGCTCTTGACGAGCAGCACGGGCGCGCCCCTCAGGGCGGCAGCCGGCCCGGCGCTCAACGCATCCGGGAAGTTCTCGCCGCTCGCCAGGTACCCCACCGGGGCGCCGCCCGGGAAGGCGGCCGCGGAGAGCACGGCCGAGGCCGCGTACCGGTCCGAGCCGGTGTAGCGACGGACACCACGCCCGGTGTCGTAGTCGTCGAGCTGCCGCATGACGGCGTCGGAGACGCTGGCGGGACCGCCGACGATGGCGATCGCTGCGGGTCTCAGTCGCAGGAGCTCCGCCCGCGTGCTGTCGGGGATCGAGCCGGCGCGGACGAGGAGGAGCGGGCCGCCCTGGCGGGCCGCGACCGGCACGGCCGTCAGACCGTCGGGGAAGTTCTCGCCGGTGGCGACGTAGGCCACCGGCCGGTCGGGAGCGAAGACCGAGGCGGAGAGAGCGGCGGCCGCCTCGTAGCGGTCCGCGCCGCCGATCCGCGTCACGCCGCCGCCGGCGTCGTAGCGATCGAGCTCGGCGAGCACCGTGTCCGGGATCGTGGCCGGGCCGCCGACGACGACGATCCGAGAGGGCCGGAGCCGAACGAGCTCGTTGGCGATGGCCGTCGGCACACCCGCCCGGCGGACGAGGAGCACCGGCCCCCGCTGGTGGCCGGCGGCCGCACCGGCGGCGAGCGCGTCCGGGAAGTTCTCCCCGCTCGCGACGTAGGCGACCGCGGGATCGGGTGCGAACGCGCTCGCCGAGACCGCGGCCGACGCGGTGTAGCGATCCGTGCCGGCCAGCCGCGTGACGGGGACCATGCAGCGGCTCCCCCTGGAGAGCACCGACACCGCCGAGCCCGAGGCCGGGATCGAAACGCGGGTCCAGGCGCAGTTGTTCCCCTCGGCGCTCTCGGCGAAGTGCCGGTTCGGGTCCACCTCGGCGTGGATGATGTACTCGCCGGCCGGCACGCCGGTCACGTCGATCCACTGGCCGACGAAGTTCCACGGGTAGCTGTCCGCCCAGCCGACCGAGATGCCGACCCGGGTCGCGAGGCTCGACGACGTGCCGCAGCCCGACTCGGCGTAGACCGACCGCTGTGGGGCGCCCGGCAGCGACAGGCTGTAGGGCTGCGTGTCGAAGAAGCAGAAGTCGGTCTTCTCGGTCGGGCGCCGGATGCCGGAGAGCGAGCGTGCCTCGTAATGCATGATCTTCTGGACGTGCCAGTGGTTGTGGCCGTCGCCCGCGTAGCGCATCACCGCCGAGGTGACCCGGCTGCGCGCGCCGCCCGCATCGTTGTAGATGACCTGCTGCACGCTCATCGTGCTGCTCGACGCGCTGGGCCGGCTGCCGCGCAGCTCGAACGCTCCGCGACCGACGTTGGCCATGGTGGCGGTGAAGCGCAGCAGCCGTCGCCCCGCCGAGGTCGTCTCGATCCGAAAGTCGGAGAGCGGCACCATCCGCAGATCGGGCAGCCGGTCGGTGGCCGCCCGAACCTCGTCGCGGCCCGCCGGTCCGGCGCCGAGCAGCGCGCTCAGGACGCCGACGACCACCATCGCGGATCCGAAACGCCGCCTGGCCATCCCCCTCTCCCCGCTGAATCGAATGCGCGACAGGCTAGCAGCCGTCGCCGGCCTTCCACGGCCCCTGCGGGTAGCCTCTTACGCTCGTACCATCGGCACGATCGTCCCCCTAAACTCCCCTGAGTGGCCCGGCTGCCCTCCCTCGCCGACGTGGTGGCCGCCCGTGCCCGGCTGGCCGGCATCGCCCTGCGGACGCCCCTCGAGCCGTCAGCCGAGCTGGCCGCCGAGTCCGGCGCGGCCGAGGTGCGGCTGAAGCTGGAGAGCCTCCAGCCGACCGGCTCGTTCAAGATCCGGGGCGCCGAGAACAAGGTGGCGCTGCTGGCCGAGACCGTCCTCGGCGCCCGGCTCGTCACCGCCAGCAGCGGCAACCACGGGATCGCGGTGGCGGGCGCCGCGGCGCGGCACAACCTGCCCCTCACCATCCTCGTCGGCGCCTCGACCTCGCCGGCGAAGCTCGCCCGGCTGCGCGCGCTGGAGTCGGACCGATGCACCGTCGACATCGTCGGCCGTGACACCGACGACGCCGAGGGGGAGGCGCGGCGCCGCGACGATGGCGGGCTGGCGGTCTACGTCCCGCCCTACGACGACGCGGACGTGATCGCCGGCCAGGCGACCGTCGGCGTCGAGCTGCTCGAGGACTGGCCGCAGGTCGAGGCGATCGTGGCGCCGATCGGCGGCGGGGGCCTGATCGCCGGCATCGGGCTGTGGGCCAAGGCGGTGAAGCGCTCGGTCCGCGTCATCGGTGTCCAGCCGGCAGCGTCGCCTCCGATGTTCGCCTACTTCGAGACCGGACGCAGCGATCCGCTCCCGATCGCGCCGACCCTGGCCGATGGCGTCGCCGGAAACATCGAGCGCAACTCGATCACGTGGCGCCTCTGCCGCCAGCACGTCGACGAGGTGGTCGTCGTGGACGAGGACGAGATCGCAGACGCGATGCGCTGGGCGCTCGACGTGCCGCATCTGCTGCTCGAGGGCAGCGCCGTACTGCCGGTCGCCGCAATGCGCACGGGGAAGCTGCCCGGGCTGCGCGACACGCGCGTCGCGGTCGTGGCCACCGGCCGGAACGTGGCGCTCGACACGCTGCGGCCGATCCTCGGCTGACGCCATCGCGTGGCGATCACGGTCAGTCGAGCGCGCCCGCCCAGGCGGGTCCCGGATCGTCCTGGCTCCGCACGCCGTCGCGCAGCAGCGCGTCGAGGTTGCGCAGCTCCTCGCGTGCCTGCGCGGCGGTGACCGGTGCGAAACGCACCTCGTCTCCGGGGAGCAGCTGAGCGGCTCGACCGACGGCTGCGCGCCCCAGGCAGCCGACGACCGGGTAGCCGCCGGTCACCGGCCGGTCGACGAGCATGACGATCGGGCGGCCGTCGCGTGGGACCTGCACGGCACCCAGCGGAAGCCCGACCGACGGCACCTCCGGTTGGCCGACATGGTGGAGCGGCGGACCGTCGAGGCGGATCCCCGCCCGATCGGCGTCCCTCGAGACGCGCCAGCGGGAGTCGCACAGCAGTTGGAAGGCATCGGCCGTGAAGTGACCCAGATGGCGACCGGGAAGGATCGGGAGGGGTGCCTCCGGGGCGACGTGCGCGATCGCGGTCCGGCGCAGCGTCGGGCTCAGCCAGCCGGCGGCCGCGCCCTCGGACGGGGCGAGGGCCAGGCGGTCCCCGGCACGCAGCGCCCTGCCCTCGACGCCGCCGAATCGCGACCGCAGGTCGGTGCTCCTCGAGCCGAGGACGGGCTTCACCTCCAGGCCGCCGGCGAAGGCGAGATACGCGCGGA
>DATADA010000042.1:0-2472 GCA_036258775.1 Candidatus Limnocylindria bacterium
CCCTCGGCGAGCCGATGCAGCGTGTCAACCGGGACTCTTGACCCAGCCGACCCCGATCGCCCTATCGTCGGTCCCGGACCCGTGGCTGGATGACGCGTGCGCTGGAGTGATTTCGCGGCGATCGCCCCTCAGCTCGCCGCGAGGGGCGAAACGCTGCTGACCGCTCGCTCCCTGGCGCTGCTGGCCACGCTGCGTCGAGATGGCTCGCCGCGCGTCAGCCCGATCGAACCCGCCTTCGCATCGGGGCGTCTGCTGGTGGGGGCGATGTCGTGGTCGCAGAAGGCCACCGACCTCCGCCGAGACCCGCGCTTCTCGCTGCACAGCCCGGTGACCGACGTGCAGGGCTCCGAGGGCGAGTTTCAGCTCTTCGGCCGCGCGGAACGCGTCGTCGACGAGGGGCTGCTGAGCGCCGCGCCGGACGCCTGGTGGGGTACGCATCCCGATCGCGCCGACGTCTTCGCCCTCGATGTCGAAGAAGCGGTGCTCGTGACGTGGGACCTCGAGCGGTCCGAGATGACGGTCGCGCGCTGGACGGCGTCGACCGGCGTCCGCGAGAGCCGCCGGCGCTATCCGTAGTCGGCGTCACGCGCTCGTCTGGCGCCTCGCCTCCCATTCCCTGGCGAGCATGGCGAAGACGAGCTCGTCGGTCCACTCGCCCTTCACCAGCTCGTTCTCCCGAAAGTGCGCCTCACGGCGCATCCCCAGCCGCTCCATCAGCCGCGCCGATGCGGCGTTTCGCGCGTCGCATCGGCCGACGATGCGGTGAAAGCCGAGCTCTTCGAAACCGAGCCGCAGCATGACCAGGCTGGCCTCGGTCCCGTAGCCGCGGCCGTGGTGGTCGGGATGCAGCACGAAGCCGATCTCTCCCTGCCGGTGCTCGCGGCTGGTCCGGCGCACGCTGAAGTCGCCGATCAGCTCCCCGGAGTGGCGGAGGATCGCGGCCAGCCGGACGGCATCGCTGGCTTCGTCGATCCAGGTCATGCCCACCACTCGCTCGAGGACCGCCTCGGTCTCAGCGCGGGAACGAGGCGCCCAGTAGAGGTAACGCGTCACGTCGGCGCGGCTCTGCATCGAGTGGAGCGCGTCGAGGTCCCCGGCGCGGAACGGCCGGAGCGCGAGGCGGTCGGTGAAGAGCGGATAGCTCGGCGCGGCCACGCCGCCGATCGTAGCCCGCGCCGCCGCACGCGACCGGTCACGGGCCGTCGACCGCGTCTGCGACAATCGCCGCATGGCGGTCCCGACCCCGACCATCCACGTGCCGCGCGAGCGGAACCATCTCGCCTGGGACCCCGCCATCCCGCCGGTCGCGACCGTCCGGTCGGGCGACGTGGTGGAGTTCGACTGCCTGGATGCCTCCTTCGGCCAGCTGACCGCGGACTCGACCTCCGAGTCGCTGGCCAGCCTCGACTTCGCGCGCGTCGACCAGGTCAACGGTCCGGTCGAGGTGACCGGCGCGGAGCGCGGCGACACGCTCCAGGTCGACCTGCTCGAGTTCGCGCCGGCGGACTGGGGATGGACCGCCTCGATCCCTGGCTTCGGGCTGCTGGCCGACGACTTCCCGGAGGGCCGCTACAAGGTCACGCGGCTCGACCCGGCGGCCGAGCGGGTCGAGTTCTGGCCGGGGATCCGCATCCCGCTCGCCCCGTTCTGCGGCGAGCTCGGAGTCGCGCCGGCGGCCGGTCCACTCTCCACCATCCCGCCCCACCTGCACGGCGGCAACATGGACACGCGCCACCTCGTCGCCGGATCGACGCTGTACCTGCCGATCTTCACCCCGGGGGCGCGCTTCTCGATCGGCGACGGGCACGCGACCCAGGGCGACGGCGAGGTGTGCGGGACCGCCATCGAGACGCCGATGCGGGCCCGCGTCCGGCTCAGCGTGCGCAGGGACCTGCATCTGACCGCGCCCGAGTTCATCGCCGCGCCCGACCCGCACGCGCAGCTGCGCGACGGCGCGCGCTACGCGACCGACGGCATCGGCCCGGACCTGATGGCGGCGGCGCGCGACGCGCTCCGGCGCATGATTGAGTGGCTCGGCCGGGAGCACGGGCTCGAGCCGATGGACGCCTACCTGCTGTGCAGCGTGGCGGTCGACCTGCGGATCAGCGAGATCGTCGACATCCCGAACTTCGTCGTCACCGCCCACTGTCCGCTGGGCATCTTCGACTGACCCTCGTCGGCGTTCGCCGCGCCGTGCTCGCCTCGCCGGCCGGCGCCCGGCGCGCCTACCGGTCGCGGTCGGGCTCGGTTCCCTCCCCGTACACCTCGCCCACCCGGCTCAGCGCGTCGGGATGGCGGGCGCGCAGATAGAAGTACAGCGCCACGCCGATCAGCATCCAGGCGGCCACGATCGGGGCGGCCCAGGTCAGCGCCCCGCTCAGCGGCGGGATCTCGACCTGCAGGATCGGGATCGTCAGCCCGCCGATGACCGACAGGAACGCCGGGATCATCGCGATCACGCCGAGCACCGGG
>DATADA010000043.1:0-17359 GCA_036258775.1 Candidatus Limnocylindria bacterium
CCGGAACGCCCGACGACGTGATGACGGTCGCGCGGGGCTTCACCCTGGCCTTCTTCGACCACGTTCTCCGCGACGCTCCGCAGGAGGTCTTCGGCACCGTGGAGGCGCCGACCGACGTCCAGGTCTTCGTCTACCCGCTGCGGCGCACGGGCAGCGGGTAGGGACGGGATCGTCGATCCCCGGATCTGGCGACCCTGCCGGCCGGCCGCGCCGCCGCGACGGATAGGGGAGCCGGGCGATCGATCTTGTCCAGAACCCTGCACAAACCGTGGCAGGTGGGACCGCTGGTGCGCGCTGCGTCCGCCCGATTCCATCACGCACCTTCTTGGTATCGTCGTGCACGCCGAGCAGGCAGTGCGTCGACCGGCTCGGAAGCGGACGTTCTGACGAGGGCACCGATGACCGCGCGAGCCACGGACCACGAGCCGTCAGCGGCGTCCGTGGCCGACGAGCTGGCTGCGCTGCGCGAGATCGTCCAGCTCGGAAGCAGCGCGCCGACCTGGGACGAGCTGATGCAGCTCATCGTCGACCGCAGCACCGTCGCCATGGCGGCCGAGGTCTGCTCGCTCTACCTCGTCGACCGCGACCGTGGCGGCCTGACGCTCGCGGCGACGAATGGGGTGGATCGCCAGCATGTCGGCGTGGCGCGGCTCGAGATCGGACAGGGGATCACCGGCATCGCGGCGAGCACGCGCGCTCCGGTCGTGAGCACCGACCTGGCGAATGACCCGCGCTGCGCCTGGATCCGCGGCGTCGATCACGAGCGCTTCACTTCCATCCTGGCCGTGCCGCTCAGTGTTCCGGACCGCGTCATCGGCGTCCTGAACGTCAAGACGATCGCCCGCCGTGACTTCTCGCCGACGGACGTCCGCCGGCTGTCGACCATCGCCAGCCTGCTGGCCGGGGTCGTCGAGCGACGCCGCCTCCATCTCGAGACGGAAGCGCAGCTCGACGGCCTGCGCAGCATCGACCAGGCGCGCGCCGAGCTCATCGCCGTCGTCACCCATCAGCTGCGCACCCCGCTGGCCGTGGTGCGCGCCTACCTCGACCTGCTGGCCGAGGCGGCGGAGCGCTCCGGTCATCCCGACGCTTCAGGCTGGCACCATGCGGCAACCGGCCAGGTCCAGCGCCTTGACGAGCTCGTCAACGCGATCCTCGACACCGTGCGCGCCGACCGCCTGCTCACCGTGGAGCGCCGGTCGTTCGACGTCGGCGCCGTGATCGACGAGGTGCTCACGCGACTGGCGCCGCTCCTGCGCCACCATCGGCTCGCGCGCTACCCGCAGCGCAGCCGCCCGGCGCTCGGGGATCCGGCACGCCTGGCCCAGATCCTGGAGCTCCTGCTCGAGAACGCCTCGAAGTACGCGCCACCCGGCGCCACGATCGTGGTCGCCGACTGGGGCGAGGAGGACGAGGTGCACGTGGCCGTCGGCGACGACGGGCCGGGCATTCCGCGGGAGCTTCGCGAGAGCGTGTTCGAGCCCTTCGTCCGGCTCGACCATGCCGGGCGGCCGGGCGCCGGCGTGGGCCTGTTCGCCGCCCGGCGGCTCGCGACGGCGATGGGCGGACGCCTCTGGATCGAGGACAAGCCGGCCGGCGGCAGCCAGTTCGTCACGGCCCTTCCCGGCGGGGCGGCGGCATGAACGAATCGCTTCGCATCCTGGTCGTCGACGACGAGCCCGCCCTCATCGGCGCTGTGGCAGCGCTGGTCGGGAGCGTCGGTCACCGGGTCAGCGCCGCCTACGATGGCCGGGAGGCGCTGCGTCGGTACGACGCCGACCGGCCGGATCTCGTGATCCTCGACCTCGCCATGCCGGGCCTCGACGGCGTGTCCGTGTGCGCCGAGCTCCGCCAGCGTGGCACGACGCCGATCATCGTGCTCTCCGGGGAGGACCAGGAGTCGACCAAGGTCGAGGCGCTCGACGCCGGCGCCGACGACTACGTGACCAAGCCCTTCGGCAAGGACGAGCTGCTGGCGCGGATCCGCGTGGCCACGCGCCGGCGCGCCGGCGACGACCGGACGGAGGCGCCGAGCGGATCGATCCAGGTCGATCGCCGGCGGCACGAGGTCCGGGCCGGCGAGCGGGTCCTTGAGCTGACGCCGATCGAGTTCGCGCTGCTGGATGCACTGGTCGCCGCTCGCGGCGATCTCGTGACCCATGCCGAGCTGCTCGCCGCCGGATGGCCGGGCGAGCCGGAGCCCGACCCCCTGTGGGTCAAACCCCATCTGGCTCGGCTGCGCTCGAAGCTGCGCGAGGCCGCTGCTCCGGTACCGAGCCCGGTGCGCGCCGTCGGCTACCGCCTCATCGAGCCACGGCCGCCCGCTGCCTCGGAGGCTCGTCAGCGCTGACCGCCGCGGGCGCACCGGCGGGCTGCACCACCACGAATCGAGCGGGACTCCACCGCCTCAGCAGGCCGGCCGCCGCGCGGCTGCCCTCCCCCGCGTGCGCCGCGAGGAGCTCGCGCAGCCGCCGCTCGTCGGCCTCGTCCAGCGGGCGGAAGCCGACGCTGGCGTGGTTCAGCCGCGCACGCGTCGACGGCTCGTCGAGCAGAAAGGCGCGCCCGCCGGTCATGCCCGCCCCGAAGTTCGGACCGACCTCGCCGAGGACGACGACCGTTCCGCCCGTCATGTACTCGCAGCCGTGGGCGCCGATGCCCTCGACCACCGCGCGCGCGCCGCTGTTCCGTACCGCGAAGCGCATTCCCGCGCGTCCCACGACGTGGAGGGCGCCGCCCGTGGCGCCGAACAGGCACACATTGCCGGCCACCGCCTGAGCCTGCGCGTCCGCGGCAGCCTCCGGCGGGCGGATGACGATGGTGCCGCCGGACAGCCCCTTGCCGACGTAGTCGTTCGCCTCGCCGGTGACGGTGATGCGCAGCCCGGCCACGGCGAAGGCGCCCAGCGACTGGCCCGCCGAACCGGTCAGCTCGTAGCGGACGTGGGGCAGCTGCCGCGGCTCGGGCCGGTGCGACAGGGCACCCGCCAACCGTGCCCCGATGCTGCGGTCGCGCGTCGTGATCCGCTCCCGAACGACCACGGGCTGGCCGGCCTCGACGCGCGCCAGCAGCCGATCGAGCGCATCGCTCTCGAAGCCGCCACTCTGCGGCCGCCCGCCGTGGAGCGGCCGGTCCTTCGGCGGGATGGCGCGAGTCGCGGCCGCCGGTGACCAGGCCGGCGCGCCCAGCATGGGGCCCAGGTCGAGCGCGGTGCGCCCTGCGGCCGCGAGCAGCTCGACGCGGCCGACCGCGTCCCCCAGGCTCCGTAGGCCGAGGGCCGCCAGCTCGCGCCGGACGTCCTCCGCCACGGCCGTGAAGAAGGCCACGACCTGCTCCGGGCTGCCGCTGAACTTCGAGCGCAGATCGTCGCGCTGGGTCGCGATCCCCGTCGGGCAGGTGTCGAGGTGACATTGCCGTGCCATGTCGCAGCCGATCGCGACGAGCGCCGCGGTCCCGAAGCCGAACTCCTCGGCGCCGAGCAGCGCGGCCACCACGACGTCGCGCCCGGTCTGGAGACCGCCGTCGACGCGGAGCGTGACTCGGTCGCGCAGGCGGTTACGCACGAGCACCTGGTGGACCTCGGCGAGGCCGAGCTCCCAGGGCAGGCCGGCATGCTTGATGGAGCTCAGCGGAGAGGCGCCGGTGCCGCCCGCGTGCCCGCTGACCATGATGTAGTCGGCGTGTGCCTTCGCCACCCCGGCGGCGATGGTGCCGATCCCCGCCCCGGCCACCAGCTTCACCCCGACGCGCGCTCGCGGGTTGACCGCGCGCAGGTCGCCGATGAGCTGCGCAAGGTCCTCTATCGAGTAGATGTCGTGGTGTGGCGGCGGGCTGATCATCGTCATCCCAGGCTGGCCGCGCCGCAGGCCGGCGATGAAGGCGGTGGCCTTGCGCCCCGGGAGCTGGCCGCCCTCCCCCGGCTTCGAGCCCTGGCTGATCTTGATCTCGAGCTGCTCGGCGCGAGCAAGGTATTCGGCGGTCACGCCGAAGCGGGCCGACGCGACCTGCTTGATGGCGGCGTCGCGGCGGTCGCCGTCGGGGGACGGCGCGTACCAGGCCGGGTCCTCGCCGCCCTCGCCCGAGTTCGCGCTGCCGCCCAGCCGAGCCATGCCGATGCTGATCGCCTGGTGGGCCTCGGGCGAGAGCGCGCCCAGGCTCATCGCCGAGCTGACGAAGCGACGCGCGATCCGCGACGCCGGCTCGACCTCGGCGGGCGCGATGGGCGGGCCTGATGCACGGATCGTCAGCAGGTCGCGCGGCTGACGCGGACCGATCTCGCCCAGCGCTCCGCGGTAGGCGTCGACGGCGGTACCGATCTCCGCGTCCGGTGCGCTGACAGCCTGAATGGCCTTGACGATGCGGGGCGCGAAGGCGTGCGTCTCTCCGCTGCCGCGGAAGCGGACGAGCCCGGGGTCTTCGAGCGACGGGGCTGCCCCGGCGTACGCACGGCGGTGGCGTTCGATCAGCACGCGGCCGATCTCGTCTGCACCGATGCCGCCCGGCCACGCGGCTGCGGCCGGGAAGCATCGACTCACGAGCAGCGGATCGAGGCCGAGCACGTCGAAGATCTGCCCGCCGCGGTACGAGGCGAGCGTGGAGATGCCCATTCTCGCCAGCACTTTGCGCATCCCGGCCTCGAGCGCGCCGATGACGTTGCGACGCGCCTCGTCCGCGGAGAGCTCCTCGGCGCCGCGCGAGCCGGCGTGCTCCGACGCCAGCTCGAGCAGCAGGCGCGGATGGACGGCCGTGGCGCCCGCCGCGACGAGCATGGCGAGGTCGTGCACGTCGAAGCACTCGCCGCACTCCACGGCGATGTCGCAGCGCGATCGTCGGCCGGCCGACAGCAGCTCCTGGTGGACGCGGCCGACCGCCAGCACCGGCGGCACGGCGATCCGCCTGGGGCCGGCCGCGCGGTCGCTGAGCACGATGAGGTGGGCACCGCCTCGCAGCGCGCTGCGCGCCTGGCGGGCCAGCCTGGCCAGGGTGAAGGTGAGGCCGCTAGGGCCGCGTGCGGCGGACCAGGTCGCGTCCAGCGCCGCCACCCGTCCGGAGCCGATGCGCTCCACGAGCGCGCCCCAGGCGTCAGCGTCCAGGACGGGACCGTCGATGAGCACGCTGGAGCCAGCGGCGTCGCCGAGGAAGGCCGCCTGCCGCCCCACGGCCATGCGCAGCGACATGACGGCTCGCTCCCGTTCCGGGTCGATGGCCGGGTTGGTGACCTGGGCGAACGCCTGGCGCAGGAAGGCGGTCACTCGCCGCGGCCGCGTGGCGAGCGGCGCGATCGGCGTGTCGTCGCCCATGCTCCATATCGCCTCGTGCCCCTCGGTCGCCATCGGCTTCACGACTTGGCGGACGATCTCTGCATCCAGGCCGAGCGCCACCCGCTCCCGGAGGTCGGTCGCGCTCGCGCCCTCACGACGCCGGATCACCTCGATGGGGCGATGGCTCGGGGCCGTGGTTCGCCGGGCGCGCCCCACCTCCGGCCCGGTGACCAGGCCTGTGGAGGGTTCGACGACGACCATCTCGCCCGGGCCCAGCCGGTGCCGGCTGATCACGCGGTCCGGCGCGAGCTCGACGCTCCCCGCCTCCGACGAGACGACGACCAGGCCGTCACGTGTGGTCGCCATCGCCAGCGGCCGCAGGCCGTTGCGGTCGAGGAGCGCCCCGACCCGCCTCCCGTCCGCGAAGACGATCGCGGCGGGGCCGTCCCACGGCTCGCTGCGTCCCGGCTCGTCGGCCCCGGCATTGCCGAGCCCCTCGGCCGGCGGGATCAGCTCACCGAGCGCGGCGTCGATAGACAGCCCGGCCAGGAGCAGCAGCTCGAGCGCGTCGTCGAGCGACTGCGAGTCCGAGCCGACCTGTGTGACGAGCGGCCCGATCTCGGACAGCCTGCGGGCCCACGCCCCGCCGCCGAGGTCGTGGCGCCGACCGCGCATCGCCTCGCGGTTCGAGCGGAGAGTGTTGATCTCGCCGTTGTGCGCCAGGAACCCGAATGGCTGCGCCAGCCGCCACGACGGGAACGTGTTCGTGCTGTACCGCTGGTGGAACACGGCATAGCGCGCGCCGAGGTCGTCGGCACGCAGGTCGTGGTAGAAGCGGCCCAGCTCGTCGCCCACGAACAGGCCCTTGTAGACGAGCGCGTCGGGCGAGAGGGAGGCGATCGCCAGCTCCTCGAGCCCGGGCGTCACCGCGGCGAGCGCCTCGGCCGATCGCCTCGCCACCGCCAGACGACGCGCGAAGGCAAGGGCGGTCAGCCTCCCGCCGACCACGATCACCTGCCGCACCGCGGGCGTCCGCGCGACCCCGCGGTCGGCCACGAGCTCGGCAGCCACGGGGACCGGCCGCCACCCGGCGACGGCCAGGCCAGCATCGGCAATCTTCTCCTCGATCAGCGCCACGCCGGCCTCGACCGCGGCCGCCGGCAGGAAGCACATCCCGACCGCGACGCGCCGGCGCCGGCTCACCGAGACCCCGGCCTCGGCCAGCAGCCGGCGACGGAAGCGCGGCGAGATCGGGATGGAGATGCCGGCGCCGTCGCCGGTGCGGTCATCGGCGGCGCGCGCTCCGCGGTGGGCCAGGGCGCCGAGCGCCTCGAGCGCCATGGAGACGGTGCGGGCGGCGTGGCGGCCGTCGAGATCGGCGATGAAACCGACGCCGCAGGCGTCATGCTCATGGCGCGGGTCGTAGAGCGGCGCCTCCACCGGCTGCAGTGGCGTGACGGTCATCGGCTCATCTCACTCGCGCGTGATCTCCATGCTGGCGAGTGAGGTCGCCACTGTCGGCGGCGGGACGGTTACATCTTCGTCGCGGTCGTGACACGATCCGCGGCCGCTCGTCGCAACCGAACGGCAATCGTGACGTGGCTGGGCCGCACCTTCGCTCACGCGGCCGCGGCGGTCTCGTGCGCCGGCCGGCGCTCCCCGGGTCGACCAGTTGATACGCTTCCGCGCCATGACGACGAGCCTCGCGTATCGGCCGCGTGTCCTGGCGGACCTGGTTCCCGGCGGGGCTGTCCGGGATGTGGCGCTGGTGATGGGAACCGCCGCCTTCACCGGCGCGGCGGCACAGGTCTCGGTTCCCCTGCCGTTCACGCCGGTGCCCATCAGCCTCGCCACCTTCGCGGTGCTCCTGAGCGCGGCCGCGCTCGGCCCGTATCGCGCCGGCGCGGCGATGCTCGTGTATCTCATCGCGGGCATGGGCGGCGTGCCCTGGTTCAGCGAGCAACGCTCGGGCTTCGGCTTCCCGTCGTTCGGGTACATCATCGGGTTCGTGCTGGCGGCGCTCGTCGTGGGGGCCCTCGCTCGGCGGGGCGCCGATCGATCGGTGCCGGGCACCGCCGTCCTGATGATCCTCGGCAATCTGCTCATCTATGCCGTCGGCGTGCCCTACCTGGCGATGGCCATCGGCGTGGGACTGCCCGAGGCGCTCATGCTGGGAGCGGCGCCGTTCCTCGTGGGCGACGCGCTCAAGATCGCGCTGGCCGCCGGAGTGCTGCCGGCGGCGTGGCGCCTGTTCGGAGCGCAGCGCCCGGGCTGAGGCGACGGGAGGCCAGCGTGACGCGTCCCAGCGCCGCAGAGACCGTCCGCCGCGCCGAGCCCAGGGGGATCGGCAGCGCGGGCGCCCGAGACCCGCTGGCCCGGGAGGTCAAGCTCGTCGGTGCCCTGCTGGGCGAGGTCATCGTCGAGCAGGAGGGCGATGCCCTCTTCGAGCTGGTGGAGCAGCTGCGCCGATCCGCCATACGCCGCCGCGCGGCCGACGAGCATGCCTCGCTCGAGGCAGGCCCGACGATCGAGGGACGACCGGTCCGCGAGCTGCTGGCCGTGGCGCGGGCGTTCACCGCGTACTTCCTGCTCGTCAACCTCGCCGAGGAGAAGCACCGCGTGCGGATGCTTCGCCGGCGGGAACGGGCCGGTAGGCTGACCGAGAGCATCGCCGACGCGATCGGGCAGCTGGCGCGCTCCGGGCTGAGCACCGCCGACATGCGCGCGCTCCTCGATCGCCTCCTCCTCCGGCCCGTCCTGACCGCGCACCCCACCGAGGCCCGCCGTCGAACGGTGCTCGTGGCACAGCGTCGCCTGTATCGGCTCCTCGACGGCTTCGATGATCCGCGCCTGACGCCCGGCCAGGACCGCGACCTGCGCCGCCGGCTGCGCGAGGAGATCACGATCCTGTGGCAGACGAGCCAGCGACGGCGTCAGCGGCCGACGCCGCTCGACGAGGTACGCGGGGCCATGGTCTTCTTCGACCAGACCCTGTTCGGGGTCACCCCGCGGCTCTACCGAGCGCTCGACGCGGCGCTCCTGCACCGGAACCGCGCTGACGACCGGAGCGGCGCGCGCGAGCCGGCCGCTCGACCCTTCCTTCGCTGGGGGTCGTGGATCGGCGCCGATCGGGATGGGCATCCCGGCGTGACGGCTGATGTGACGCGGGCGACCCTGCGCATCCAGGCCGAGCATGTGCTCCACGGCTACCGCAACGTGGCCGATCGGCTCCAGCAGACGATCGCCATCGCCGATGACCGCGCCGACGTGCCGCGCGCGTTCGCGCGCAGCGTGGCCGCGTGGCTGAAGCCGTTCCCGGTGCTGCGCGCCGACCTCGCGCGCCGGTTCCCGGGGCAGCCATACCGCCAGGCCTTCGCGGTGATCGGCGAGCGGCTCGATCGGACCCGGCGCCGGCTGTGCGGTGGCCGCGGTCCGCGCCGGGGCGGCTACGAGGACCCGACACAGCTGCTCGAGGACCTGCGAACCATCCAGGACGCGCTGCGGTCGCATCGCGCCGACCGGGTCGCCTGGGGCGAGGTGCAGGACCTCGTCTGGCAGGTCGAGACGTTCGGCTTCCACCTGGCGGCGCTCGAGGTCCGCCAGCACGCCGATGTGCACCGCGCGACGCTCGAGCAGCTGAAGAGGGGGGACGAGACGGCCGAGAGCAGCGAGGCGCCCGCCACGCTGCGGGCGATTCGCGTCGCTCATGGCGCCTTCGGCGCCGCGGCGGTGCCCCGCTACGTCATCAGCTTCACCCGCTCGCCGGCGGACGTGACCGCCGTCCTCGAGCTCGACGCGCTCGCGTCACCCGGCGCCGGGCCACTCGATCTCGACCTCGTGCCGCTCCTCGAGAGCCGCGACGCGCTCGCGTGCGCGGGCGAGCTGCTGCGAGCGCTGCTGGACGACTCCGCGTATCGATCCCACCTCGAGCGGCGCGGGAAGCGCCAGGAGGTGATGCTCGGCTACTCCGACTCGAACAAGGAGGTCGGCTACCTGGCGGCGGCGTGGAGCCTGTACCGCGCCCAGGAGGAGCTCGTCGTGGTCGCGCGCGAGCGCGGCGTGGAGCTGACGCTCTTCCACGGCCGTGGCGGCACCATCGGCCGCGGAGGCGGACCGGCGAACCGCGCCGTGCTGGCCCAGGCGGCCGGATCGGTCGAGGGGCGGTTGGCCCTCACGGAGCAGGGCGAGATGATCGCCGAGCGGTACGCGAGCCCGACGATCGCCCAGCGCCACCTCGAGCAGTTGACGAGCGCCGTCCTGCTCGCCAGCCGACCAGGCCATGCCGAGAGCACCGCGCAGCAGGCGGACCGATGGCGCCCCATGATCACCCAGCTGGCCGAGCAGGCGGAGGCGGCATATCGGCGGCTCGTGTGGGAGGAGCCCGCGTTCCCAACGTTCTTCCACCGGGCGACGCCGATCGACGAGATCAGCCGGATGGAGCTCGGCTCGCGTCCGGCGCGTCGTGGTCGCGGCACCCGGTCGCTGGAGGAGCTGCGGGCGATCCCATGGGTCTTCGCGTGGTCCCAGAGCCGAACGAACCTGCCGGCGTGGTATGGCGTCGGCTCGGCGCTGGCCGGCTTCGGCGAGCGTCACCCGAGCGGCCGCCGAGACCTCGCCGAGGCGTACCGCGACTGGGCATTCTTCCGTTCGATCATCGACAACGTCGAGCTGGGGCTGGCGATCTCCGATCCCACGCTGGCCGCCCGGTACGCCGCCCTGGCCGGCGACGATGAACCGATGCGCCGCATCGGCGACACGATCGAGGCCGAGCGGCGACGCACGGTCGCGGAGCTGCGCTCGCTCACCGGCGATCCGCTCCTCGAGCGCAGCCCCCGCCTCCGACGAAGCATCGAGCTGCGCACTCCGTACGTGGACGTCCTCTCGGAGCTCCAGGTCCACGCGCTGGCCCGGCTGCGATCCGGCGCGTTGAGCGCCGAGGAGCGGCGCGCGACCGAGGAGCTGCTCCATCTGAGCGCGGGCGGTGTCGCCGCCGGCCTGCAGCACACCGGCTGAGGGCGGCGTGACGCAACGGTCCGCCGTGGTCACGGGGGCCGCCGCCGGCATCGGGCGTGCGACCGCCCGGCGGCTGCTCGCCGGCGGCTGGCGCGTCGTCGGCATCGACCGATCCGACGCCGCCGTCGAGGGCGTCGAGCTGCTCGTCGGCGACGCCGGTGACCCATCGATCCTGGCGGTTGCGGCCGAGCGCGGCGGGGGCTCCCTGGATGCCCTCGTCTGCTCGGCGGGCGTCCCGCCGTCCGGCCCGTGGGACAGCCGCGCCCACTGGGACGACGTGCTCGCGGTGGACCTCACCGCGCCGTACGAGGCGCTGCGAGCCTGCTGGCCGGCGCTGGTCGCCGCGCGCGGCTCGGTCGTGCTGGTGGGGAGCATCGTCGGCTCCATCGAAGGCTCGCTGCGCTCCCCCGCCTACGCGGCGGCGAAGGCCGGGCTCGAGGGCCTGTCACGCTCGCTTGCGGTCATCGGCGCGCCCGACGGCGTGCGTGTGAACGTCGTGGCGCCCGGCGCCATCGCGACCGACTTCGACGAGCGGCTCCTTCCCGCCGATCGGCGCACCGACGTGCCGCTGGGCCGGATGGGGACCGCCGAGGAGATCGCCGCGGTCGTCGAGTTCCTCCTCGGCCCCGATGCCGGCTACGTCACCGGTGCCGTCTGGACAGTCGACGGCGGGCGCACGGTGCTGTCTTCGGCGGACGCCGCCACAGCGCCTCGTCTCAGAGGCAGCCAACGCCCCTCGCACGGTTGACATCGCGAACGAGTGGGCCATACAGTCCTCGCGGTAATGTTCCAGCAGTGGTTCTACGGCTAGCGGGCACGAGGCAGGCGAGTAGATCTCGCCGGCGCAGGCACTCGTGCCCGCAGACGCAGGAAGCGAAAGCTCCTGCGTTTTTTGTTTCCCGGGACGAGGTCGCGTCGCGGAGAGAGGCGGCAATCGAATGATCGTGGTCATGCGTCCATCGGCGACGTCGGACGAGGTCGAGGGCGTCAAGCGGAGCATCGAGGAGCACGGCCTCGAGGCGTTCCTGAGCGTCGGCGAGGAGCGGACGGTCATCGGCGTGGTCGGCGACGTCGAGCGGATCAGCCACCTCGGCACGCTGCCGGGGGTGGACCAGGTCATCCGAGTCAGCACGCCGTACAAGCTGGCGAGCATCCAGGAACCCGGCGAGCGGACACGGATACGGATCGGCGCGGTCGAGATCGGCCTGGGATCGGAGCTCGTCGTCATGGCGGGCCCATGCGCGGTCGAGTCGCGCGAGCAGCTGCTCGAGACGGCCCGATGCGTCAGGCGCGAAGGCGCTCGCATCCTGCGCGGCGGCGCCTACAAGCCCCGGACGAGCCCGTACTCGTTCCAGGGGCTGGGCGTGCCCGCCCTCAAGCTGCTGGCCCAGGCGCGTGGCGAGACGGGGCTGCCGATCATCAGCGAGGTCGTCGATCCGGCGGACGTCGAGATCTTCGATGAGCACGTCGACATCCTCCAGGTCGGCGCCCGCAACATGCAGAACTTCGCGCTCCTCAAGGCAGTCGGCCAGAGCCGCCACGCGGTGCTCCTCAAGCGCGGCGTGTCCGCCACGATCGAGGAGTGGCTGCTGGCCGCCGAGTACGTCCTCGCCGCGGGCAACCCGAGTGTCATCCTCTGCGAGCGCGGCATCCGCACCTTCGAGACCGCCACCCGCAACACGCTCGATCTCTCCGCCGTGCCGGTCCTGCGCTCCCGCACGCACCTGCCGATCGTGGTGGATCCCTCGCACGGCACCGGGCATCGCGACCTGGTGGGACCGATGGCCCTCGCCGGCGCCGCCGTCGGCGCCGATGGGCTGCTGATCGAGGTCCATCCGGATCCCACCAACGCCCGCTCCGACGGCGACCAGTCGCTGGCCTTCGACGAGTTCGGAGCCCTGATGGACGAGCTGCGTCGGCTCCAGTTCGTCCGTTCGTCGGCCGACGAGCGGGCGCCGCTGCCCGACGAGCGGCCGGTGGTGGCCAGCGGGATCGACGAGCTGCGCGCCCAGATCGACGACATGGACGCCCGCCTGGCGGATCTCGTCCAGGAGCGTGCCGCCGTGGCGCTCGAGGTGCAGCGCCGTCGCGGCCCACACGCCCACGGCCACGACGTGCGGCGCGAGCGCGATCTCCTCGAGCGCGCCGCGAACGGGACTCCCGGACCGATGACGCCGGTCGAGCTGACGATGGTCTTCGACGCCGTCCTCCGCGCGTCGCGATCGGTCCAGCGGCGCCATGCGCAGTCGCTCGCGCTCGGCGACGACGCCGCGGTCGGCAACGATCGGTGACCTTCGCGGCGGCGCCGATGGCCGCCCGCCCGGCCCCGCGGCTGCGTGGCCGCGTCCGGCCGCCCGGCGACAAGTCGATCGCGCACCGCGCCTTGATCGTGGGTGCGCTGTCCGGCGGACCGGCGACCGTCGTCGTGCGCTCGCCGGGCAGGGACGTCCTCTCGACGGCGGCCTGCCTTCGCGCACTCGGCGTCTCGGTCTCGGAGGAGACCCAAGGGCGCGACACGCGCTTCGTCCTCTCCGGGGTCCCCTGCCGCGACGCGACCGTCGACTGCGGCAACTCCGGCACGACGATGCGGCTCCTGGCGGGGGCGGCCTCCGGCCTGCCGCTGCGCGTCACCCTCGACGGCGATGCCTCGCTGCGCTCGCGGCCGATGGAGCGGGTCGCCTCAGTCCTCCGGGTCGCGGGCGCCGAGGTGGCCACGACGGACGGCCATGCGCCGCTCGCGGTCAGGGGTCGCGATCGCCTGGCGGCCGTCAGGCATCGGCTGCGGGTGGCGAGCGCGCAGCTCCTCGGCGCTGCATCGCTGGCCGCACTGAGCGCGGACGGAGAGACGCGGATCGAGTCCCCGGCCCCGACCCGCGACCACACCGAAAGGATGCTGGCGGCCGCCGGCGTGTCGATCCGGCGCGACGGCGTCGTCACGACGGTGCGCGGCCCCGCGCGACCGCGCCCCGTGTCGCTGACCGTGCCGGGTGACATCTCCTCCGCGGCCGCATGGCTCGTGGCCGGGGCGCTCCACCCGGACGCCGACCTCACGCTGATCGACACCGGGCTGAATCCGACGCGCATCGCGGTCGTCGGCCTGCTCAGCCGAATGGGGGCGGAGGTCGAGATGGCGGTCACCGACGCGGCCGGCCCGGAGCCGCTCGGCGAGCTGCACGTCCGCGGCGGCCGGCCGCTGCGCGCCGTGACGATCCACGGCGACGAGGTGGCCGCGCTGATCGACGAGCTGCCGCTGATCGGTGTCGCCATGGCGGCGGCCGACGGGAGCTCCGAGCTGCGCGGCGCGTCGGAGCTGCGAGTGAAGGAGTCGGACCGGATCGCGGCCATGGTCGCCGGCCTCCGGGCCGCCGGCGCATCGGTCGAAGAGCTGCCGGATGGCTGGCGCGTGTCGCGGGGAGCTCCGCGGGAGGCGCGAATCGAGACGCACGGCGACCATCGGATCGCGATCGCGTTCGCGGTGGCCGCCGTGGCCGGGGTGGCATCCGCGGTGGAGCTCGACGACCCCGACTGCTTCGCCGTGAGCTACCCGGACTTCTGGTCCGACCTGGCGGGGCTGAGCGCGTGAGACGACTGCGACTCCTGACGGCCGGCGAGTCGCACGGGCCCGGACTCATCGGCGTGCTCGAGGGGCTGCCGGCGGGGATGCGCGTCTCGACCCCCATCGTCGATCGGGACCTGAAGCGAAGACAGCACGGCTACGGCAGCGGGCGCCGGATGCAGATCGAGCGCGACCGGGTCCGCTGGACCGCGGGCATCCGCTATGGGCGCACGCTGGGCTCGCCGATCGGCTTCACCGTCGACAACCGCGACTGGGAGAACTGGACGGACCGGATGTCGGTCGAGGCGATCCCGCCCGACCGGCGTCCGAGGCCGATCACGCGCGCGCGCCCGGGCCACGTCGATCTCGCGGGTGCGCTGAAGTACGGGACCGATGACGTCCGCGACGTCCTCGAGCGCGCCTCCGCCCGCTCCACCACGCCGCGGGTCGTGGCCGGATCGCTCGCCCGGCAGCTGCTGGCGGCGACCGGCGTGCGGATCTGGTCGTTCGTCGACCAGCTGGGCGTGGTACGCGCCTTCCCCGATGCGGACGACCCGCTGGCCTGCATCCCTGCCGGCTGGCCGGACCGTGATCTTCGCAGCCCCTCACCGCTGCGCTGCCCCGACCCCCGGGCGGAGGCCCGCATGCTCGAGGAGGTCGACCGGGCGAAGGAGGCGGGCGACTCGATCGGCGGCTCGTTCGTGGTCGTCGCGGAGCGCGTCCCGGTGGGCCTGGGATCCTCCTCGGAATGGGACACGCGCCTGGACGGTTTGCTGGCCGCCGGGGTCATGGCGATCCCGGGCGTGAAGGGCGTCGAGATCGGCCTGGGCTTCGGCGTGGTCGATCGGCGTGGAAGCACGGTCCACGACGTCGTGGACGCCGACGTCGCCGGCTGGCGGCGCGCGACGAACCGCGCCGGGGGAATCGAGGGCGGGATCAGCAACGGCGAGCCGATCGTCGTGCGGGCCGCCCAGAAGCCGGTGTCGACGCTGCGCAGGCCGCTCCCGAGCGTCGACCTGACGACCGGTCAGTCAGGGCGCGCCCACATCGAGCGCTCCGACGTCACCGTCCTCGCCCGCGCGGCGATCGTCGGCGAGGCGATGGTCGCGCTGACGCTCGCCGACCAGCTGCTCTACTCGTTCGGCGGCGACTCGATGTCCGACCTGCGCGCCGCCGTGGCGCGACGCCGCCGCCGCACCGAGCCACGGCGGGGGTGACGGATCTCGTCGTGCTGCTCGGCCACCGCATCGGCTACTCGGCCTCGCCGGCGATGCACAACGCCGCGTTCGCGGCCCTCGGCATCGACGCGCGCTACGAGCTCGCCGACGTGGCCGTCGGGGGCCTGGCCAAGGCGGTCGAGGCGCTGCGCGGAGAAGACCGCATCGGCGCGAACGTCACGCAGCCGCACAAGCTGGCCGTCTGCGACCTGGTCGACCATCTCGCCCCCGAGGCCGAACGGCTCGGCGCGGCCAACACGATCGTCCGCGACGGCACGCGGCTCGTGGCACACAACACCGACCTGCCCGCGTTGGCCGCCGAGCTGGCGGACATGGGGGCCGGCGGACCGAGCGTGATCCTCGGCGTCGGCGGAGCATCCCGCGCCGCCCAGGCCGCTCTCGCGGACGCGGGCACCACCGTCTCCCTGGTCGACCGGAGTCGATGGGGCTCCCTGGCGGAGGTGCTCGCGGAGGCCGCTCTGCTGGTGAACGCCACACCGATCGGGACCGGCTCCGACGAGTCCCCCGTTCCAGCCGGGCTGCTGCGACCCGATCTTGCCGTCCTGGACCTCGTCTACCGGCCGAGCCCCACCCGGCTCGTGCGTGACGCGCGGGCCGCCGGCGCCAGGGCGCGCGGTGGGGCCGGCATGCTCCTCCGCCAGGCGGCGCTGAGCTTCGCCCTGTGGACCGGGCGGGAAGCGCCGATCGGCGTGATGCGCGACGCCCTGCGGGCCGAGCTCGGGGCGTAGCCCGATGCCTCCGACCGGCCCGGGCATCGTGCTCGTGGGCATGCCCGGCAGCGGCAAGTCGACGGTCGGACGGCTGGTCGCCGAACGGCTTGGGCGCCCGTTCGTCGACACCGACGCACTCTTTCAGCGCCTTCACCACACCCCGGTTCCCGACTACCTGCGCCGGCATGGCGAGCCCGCCTTCCGCGAGGCCGAGGCCGCCGCCGTGGCTCAGGCCTGCGCGACCGGCGGCTCGGTGATCGGCGCCGGCGGAGGAGCGGTCCTCGACCCGCTCAGCCGATGGACGCTCTGGCATCACGGGCTCGTCGCCTGGCTCGACGTGCCGCCCGAGGCGCTGGTCTCGAGGCTGGAGTCCGACGGCGTTGCCCGCCCGACGCTCCAGCCGTACGACGCCGGGCGCCTCGCATCGGTCCTGGCCGAACGGGAGCCGTTCTACCGGGCGGCGGACCTGCGGCTCGACGCGAGGCGCCCCCCGGCGCTCGTGGCAGAGGAACTGGTCGCGCGTGGCTCGCAGCCGCGCGGGCGCCGGCTGTTCGACGCCGAGATCCCGCGCCGTCACCCCATCGGCCCGGCCACGGCACGGACCGTCATGGGCGTGGATCTCGATCTGGCCGAACTGGCGCCGCGGGGCGTGGCCGTGGTCGACCGGCGGCTGCCCGGGGAGCTCGTCGCGCGCCTCCCGGCCCGGGCGGCTCTCCCCGTCCGGGCCGGCGAGCGGGCCAAGCGGCTGCGGCGCCTGGAGGCGATCCTCGAGTGGCTGGCGGAGCAGCGGGTCGAGCGAGGGGAGCCCCTGTTGGCGGTCGGCGGCGGGACGATCGGCGACCTCGGCGGCACGGCCGCCGCCCTCTACGCCCGGGGCGTCTCACTCGTCCAGGTGCCGACGACCTGGCTCGCGCAGGCCGACAGCGCGCTCGGCGGCAAGGTGGCCCTGGACCTGGCCGCCGCCAAGAACGCGGTCGGCGCCTTCTGGCCGCCGGTGGCGGTCATCTCGGACGTGGCGGTTCTCCGGTCGCTGCCGCTCCGCCTGCGCCGCGACGGCATGGCCGAGTCGGTGAAGGCAGCACTCATCGGCGATCCGGCGCTGTGGCGGCTGCTCGAGGCCCGTGGCCACGCCGCGCTGCGCGACGACGAGGCCGCCCGCTTCGCGATCATCGAGCGCAGCGCCCGCCTGAAGCTGCGCGTCTGCGAGCGGGATCCGTTCGAGTCCGGCGAGCGGCGGACGCTGAACCTCGGCCACACGATCGGCCATGCGCTCGAGGTGGAGTCCGGCTATCGGCTCAGCCACGGATCTGCCGTGGCCCTCGGGATGCGCGTCGTGGCCGCCATCGGTGCAGCGCGCGGTGCTCAGGCGGAGCTCGGCGCGCGCCTGGACGAGCTGCTCGCGGTCCTCGGCTTCCGCCTGGTGCGTAGCTTCGACGAAGCCGCCGTGCGACGCGCCACGCGCACCGACAAGAAGCGCCGCCACGGACGCCAGCGCTGGATCGTGCCGATGGAGATCGGCCGGGTGGTCGAGGTCGACGACGTGACCGATGCCGAGCTCGCTCGCGCCCTGCGAACGATCGCCGC
>DATADA010000044.1:0-16673 GCA_036258775.1 Candidatus Limnocylindria bacterium
CGATACGCCGGCTCGCTATCGGTCGGACCGAACCAGACGAAGACCGTGCGGCCGTCGCCGTGCGCAGCGCGGATCATCGCGGGGTTGATCAGCACCATCTCCGCCATCGGGCAAACGAACTCCGCGTCCGCCGGCGGCCGCGTAAGGTCGAACCGGAACGTTCCGTATAGCGCGCACAGGCGCAGATCGGGAGCGAGCGCGCGGAAGCGCTCGAGCGTGTCAGCATCGAACGACTGCACAACAGTGACATGCCTGGCGCCCGCCGCGGTGATGACCTCGATCATGGCCTCGACGAGGCCCGGGTAGAGGTGTCCCTCTTTGGCCTCGGGGAGAAGGCCGACGCCGGCATCTACGCCGAGGGCCAGCACCCCCTCGAGCGTCGGGATCGGGTTGCCGTCACCCGCGTCCAGGCGTCGCAGCTCCTGGAGGGTCAGGTCGGCAACCGCGCCACGCGCGCTCGTTGTCCGCTCCACCGTGGCGTCGTGCATGACGACCGGCACGCCGTCCGACGTGAGCCGGACGTCGAACTCGATCCAGTCGGCACCCGCCTCGATCGCGGAGCGGAAGGCGGTCATCGTTCCTTCCGGGGCCTGGCCCAAGCCCCCGCGGTGCGCAATGACCTGGACGTTGGAGCGCGGTTCGGCCCGTAGCACGGTCCACTGAGCACCGAGGTAGATCGCCGCGGCGCCGACCAGCGCGAGCAGCAGCCGACGCAGCAGCACCCGAATCGTCACGGCACCGACTTCGTCTTCGCGCACCGCCTGACGGTACGTGCGGTCGACTGCGGCCGTGCTGCGGAGCGTGGTTCACCTGCCGAGTGCGGCCTCCCGCTCGGCCCTCGCGGCTTTGAGGAGTTCCTCGACCTCCGGGCGACCGACGTCATCGACACCGTCCAGTCGGATGTGCCGCATGTCCTTGCCGGGACCGCCCAGGAGGCCGGCCGGATCGGGTAGCGACGCACCGCGGTAGAAGCCGAGATTCACGTGCCTGGGATGTACCGCCAGGTAGGCGTAGTGCTCGCTCATCTTCTTCGGGCCGACGCCCCAGCCGACCGTCCCCTGATGCGGCCACACGACTTCGACCACTTCAGGGTGCAGTCGCCGGACGAGCTCGCGGACCGCCTCGGCCGTGGCTCGTCCTTGATCGGTCGTCCGCTCGAGCGCCCGACTCCACTCGGCGTCCTGCGTCATGGCGCGAAGCATACGGGGAAGCAGCCCGACCCAAGCGTGCACGGGGCGGGCGACCGATGAGCGCGACGGGAGACGACAGTCTGATGGAACATGAATGAGATGACTGGCGCCAGCGCCGTTCCACCGCGAGCGACGAGGCGCGAGTGGGTCGGCCTCGCGGTGCTGACCCTGGCCGCGCTCGTCTACGCCATGGATCTGACGGTCCTCAACCTCGCGATCCCCCGGATCAGCGCCGAGCTCCGCCCGACGAGCGCGCAGCTCCTCTGGATGATCGACATCTACGGGTTCCTCGTGGCCGGCCTCCTCATCACGATGGGCACGCTCGGCGACCGGATCGGCCGGCGAAAGCTGCTTCTCGGTGGCGCCGCGTGGTTCGCGCTGGCCTCGCTCCTGGCCGCCTTCTCGACGAGCTCGGAGATGCTCATCGCCAGCCGCGCCGTCATGGGCATCGCCGGAGCGACGGTCGCTCCGTCGACCCTCTCGCTCATCTTCACCATGTTCCTGGACCCGAAGCAGCGCTCGACGGCCATCGGCGTCTGGATCGCCGCATACTCCGCCGGCGGTGCCATCGGGCCGATCCTGGGCGGCGTGCTCCTGGAGTTCTTCTGGTGGGGGTCGGTGTTCCTGATCGGCGTGCCGGTCATGGGGCTCCTGCTCGTCCTTGGGCCGCGCACCCTGCCGGAGTACAGGGATCCGAACGCCCGCCGCCTGCACGTCGGCAGCGCCGCGATGTCGCTCCTCGCGATCCTCGGCGTCGTGTACGGGCTGAAGCAGATCGCCCAGGACGGTGTGTCGGTCGTGCCGGTCCTCTCGATCGTCGCGGGACTGCTGCTCGGGTTCGTGTTCGTCCGCCGGCAGCTCCACCTCGAGTCGCCGATCATCGACGTGCGCCTCTTCCGGATTCGTGCCTTCAGCGCGTCGCTCGGCGCGTACCTCCTGGGCATCTTCGTCGTCGTCGGCTACTTCCTCTTCATCGCGCAGTACCTGCAGCTGATCCTGGGGTTGTCGCCCCTCAATGCGGCGCTCTGGTCCCTCCCATCTGCCATCGGCTTCATTGTCGGTTCCACCGTCGCGCCGAAGATCATCCATCGCTTCCGCCCGGCGGTGGTCATGGGCACGGGCATGGCCATCTCGGCGATCGGGACGGCGATGCTCCTCGGCCTTTCGGTCGATGGCGGGGGAAGCCTCCTTCTCGTCGCCGCGGCCTCGGTCGTGATCGCGCTCGGGCTCGCGCCGGTGATAACGCTCGCGACGGAGCTCATCGTGGGCAGCGCCCCGCCCGAGCAGGCCGGCGCCGCAACCGGGATCTCCGAGACGAGCGGCGAGCTCGGCGGTGCGCTGGGGATCGCCATCCTCGGCAGCATCGGGACGGCCGTCTACCGGACCGAGGTGGCGGACTCGGTCCCGTCCGGGATCCCCGCGGAGGCCGCGGACGCCGCGCGCGACACCCTCGGCGGCGCGCTCGCGATCGCGGAGCGGCTGCCGGCAGCGGTCGGCGACGCCCTTGTGATTGCGGCCCAGACGGCGTTCGTGGACGCGCTCCACTTCGTCGCCGCGGTCGCCGTCGTGGGCGCGGTCATGACGGCGATCATCGCCGCCGCCGCCCTCCGGAATGTGCCGCCTCGGTCCGAGCCGGCTCCCGAGGGAGCGGTGCCGGCACCGGCTGGCGCCACCGACTGACCGGGCGCCACGGTCGCAGCGCCGCCATCGGGGTCGTCCGGCGGCCGGTAGGATCCAGGCGATGACCCGTGACCCGCACTCGAGCGGAGCGCCGCTCCGTCTCGAGCGGGCGCAGATCCTCGCCTACCGGCGACGCGTGCAGGCGCTCGAGGAGCGCCTCCCGCCCGGGCCGGAGTCGCTCCGCCAGGCGGCCTGGGCCGGTCTGCAGGACAGCATGCCGCGGGCGGCGCTCCTGTCGATACATGCCCGCGTGGACGGCACGCGTCCCGATGCGCTGGACGACCCGTCGCTCGTCCAGCTGTGGGGTCCTCGGTACAGCACGTACGTCGTCGCCGCTGCGGACGTGGCGCCCTTCACGCTCGGTCGGCTGTGGCAGGACCCCCGGCGTCGCCAGCGCGCGGAGGACATCGCGGCTCGTCTCACCGCCTTCCTCGACGGCCGGGAGATGCTCGATCGCGATGCGGGACCCGCGCTCGGCGTCCATCCGAACGCGCTCCGTTACGCCTCTCCGACGGGAACCGTACTCGTCCGCTGGGACGGCGCTCGGGCGCCCACGGTCCGCTCAGTGCCGCCACCGGCCATCGACCCGCGGGAGGCACGTCTCGAGCTCGCCCGCCGCTACCTGCACGTCTTCGGGCCGACGACGGCCGATGCATTCGCCGAGTGGGCGGGAATCCGGCCGCCGGAGGGCCGCACGGCCTTCGAGGCGCTCGGTGCGACACTGACGCATGTCCGCACGCCGATCGGCGACGCGTGGATCCTGGCGGACGACGAGCAAGCGCTGCGCGCCCCCGCAAGACCCGCCGCCGCCCCGGCGCGCCTCCTGCCCAGCGGCGACACGTACTTCCTGCTCCAGGGCGCCGATCGCGAGCTCCTCGTTCCCGAGGCCGACCGCCGCCGGCTGCTGTGGACGCCGCGCGTCTGGCCGGGTGCGGTCCTCGTGTCGGGCGAGATCGTCGGCACCTGGCGGCGGGCTGGGGCCGTGGTGGTCATCGAGCCCTGGCGGCGGCTGGCGCTTGCCGAGCGCAATGCGATCGAGGCGGAGGCGGCCTCCTTGCCGCTGCCGGGCCTGAACGGCCCGATCCAGGTGCGCTGGGCCGACTGAAGGTCCGGCCCGGCCCGGCCTCGATTCGGGCTACCGGACGACGCGGTACGCGAGGTGCGCGATGCCTCCGTCCGCCGGATGCGCCCCAATTCACCTCAGCAGCCGCCGCCGGTTACGGCGGCTCACCTGCCGGCTGCGAGGCAGCGTCCGGTGGCTGCTGATTCGACCCATCCGGCCAAGCGGCGATACAGACGCGGTTGCCGGCGCGGTCGGCGAGCGTCCAGTACCCTGGGGCCTCGGAGTCATCGACGATGCGGCCTCCCGCGGCGAGCGCGGCTTCCAGCCTCGTCTTGACGTGCTCGCGCGCGACCGAGACGTCGACGTGCATCGCGTGCCGCAGCGGCTTTGCGTCGTCGAGCTCCTGCATCCAGACCGTCGATCCGTGGCCCAGCGGATCGACGGCGTTGTCGTCGGCCATCGGTGAATAGCCGAGCACGACGCGCCAGAAGTTGACGTCGATCGCGTCGGGCTTCGCCGCGATCGCGAGCTGCACCTCCTGGACGGCCGCCCGGTCGGCGACCGCACCGTGCTGCCGGGCGAGCGCCGAGACGGCCCGGGCCAACTCCACGTGCGCCGGCTCGAGCTGCCACAGGTCACGGCTGAGCCGCACGGTCAGCCGCTCGCCGGCGATCGTCAGCAGCGCCCCGGAGTCCTGGAAGCCCGGGACGTCGGCCACCGCCTCCGCCAGTCGCGCCGCCTCTCGGACCGATCCGACCCGGAAGACGGTCGTCGCTCCACCGTGGAGCACGACCCAGTCTTCGACACCGTCTGCGCCGAGGAAGTCCCGCCAACCCTGCTCGCTCATGTACTCGACCTCCCGGTGGCTACGGTACCCCCAGCCGATGCCGAACCCGCGCCCTGGCGCGGCGAGTGCACCGAGCCGGGTAGGATCTGGGGCATGACGACAGAATCGATGTCCGCGGCCACCGCGCTGCGGTGCCCCAAGTGCGACGCGCCGATGCGCATGTACGAACGAAACGGAGTCCATGTCGACCGCTGCACCGAGTGCGGCGGGATCTTCCTCGATCGCGGCGAGCTGGACAGGCTCATCACCGCCGAGTCGGCGTATTACGGACCGGCTGACGACCGCATCTCGGACGATCGCGCCCGCTACCGGCGAGACGACCGGCGGCGGTCGGACGACCGGGACGACCACGGCCCCGGAGGTTTCCTCGGCAACCTCTTCGATCTCGGCTGATCGGCCGCGGCGGACCGCGCTTCGAGCGCCGGAATCCCGTGGACCACCCCGGCGAGCGCATGAGAGCGGCGTACGCCGACCGGTACGGCCCGCCCGATGTCGTCGGGATCCGGGAGGTCGAGCGTCCGACGCCCAGCGGCGACCAGGTGCTCGTGCGCGTGCGGGCCGCATCGGTCAACCGTGCGGACCTGGATGGGTTGAAGCCGAAGCCCGGCTTCATGCGCCTCTTCATGGGGATGCGAGCTCCGCGCAACCACGACGTGGGCATCGATGCCGCCGGCGTGGTCGAGGCGGTCGGGCCCGACGTGACCCGCTTCAGGCCCGGCGACGAGGTGATGACCGACCTGTTCGCGGCGGGAAAGTTCGGGGCCTTCGCCGAGTACGTCTGCGCGCGAGAGAAGGCCTTCGAGCCGATCCCCATCGGCATGTCGTTCGAGGAGGCCGCCACCCTGCCGCACTCCGCCGTGCTTGCGCTGCAGGGGATGCGCCTGCGCGGCGGGCGGACGTTCAAGCCCGGCGACCGGGTGCTGATCGACGGGGCATCCGGCAACGTCGGTCCGTTCGCCGTCCAGATCGCGAAGGCCATGGGCGCCGAGGTGACGGGTGTCGCCCGCGGGGACAAGCTGGACTTCGTGCGTTCGCTGGGTGCCGACCACATCATCGACTACCAGACGGTCGACTACACGAAGGCCGGGGAGCGGTACGACTGGATCGTGGCGGTCGACGCGCACCATGCGGTTCGCGCCGTGCGGCGCGCCCTGAAGCCGAACGGCGCCTACATCACCATGGGTGGTGACACCGGCACCATCCTCGCCGCGCTGGGCGGCAACCTGGTGATGTCGCGGTTCGGTGGAAAGTGGTCCGGCCTGCTGATCTGGTGGAAGCCGATGCACCGGCCGGACGTCGACACCCTGAAGGAGCTGATCGCCGCCGGGAAGCTCAAGCCGCACATCGATCGCCGGTATCGGCTGGACCAGGTCGTCGAGGCGCTCCGCTGCGTGGAGGATGGCCACGCGAAGGGAAAGGTCGTCATCACCGTCTCCGACGCGTGATTCTCGACCGGCTGGCCGAACCGATCCGCCGCTGGCTGTATGCCGGGGGAACGCGACAGGATCGACTCCGCGACCCGGACGCGGTCGTCGCGGCCCTCGATCTCCGACCCGGCATGGTCGTGGGTGATCTGGGCCCGGGCGCGGGGCACTTCACCCTCCGACTCGCCCGCGCGGTCGCACCGGACGGCGTCGTCTACGCGCTCGACGCGAGCCGCAGCACGCTCGACGATCTGCGCCGTGCCGCCGACGAACGCGGGATCACGACACTCCGGCCGGTGCGGATCCGCCCCGACCGCCTCGAGGCCCCGGAGCCGGTGGAACTGCTCTTCGTCTCGGCCACCTACCACCATCTGGCGGAACCGGCGAAGTACTTCGCTGAAGCGCGGACGTACCTCCGGCCCGGCGCGAGGGTGGCGATCCTCGAGTCGCGGCGCGAGGGATTGCTGGCGCGCTGGCGTGGCCGCCACGCGTCGTCACCGCGCCGGGTAAGGCGCGAAATGACGGAAGCCGGGTACCGCCTAATCGCGACCCACGACCTCGTCCGCGGCTACTGGTTCGGGCTGTTCGAGCTGGCGCATCGACCCGGCCAGTCGTAGCCGCAGACCCCCCGCTCGCGCCGCGGATGGCTCCACAATGGAGTCATGCCGACCGATACGGAAGCGTGGATCGACTCCCTGCGACTACCCCGACACGCGCACCTGTTGCGGGAGCTCGTGGCGTACGCGCGGCGTGACGAACGCGTTCGATTCATCGAGCTTGGCTGCTCGGTCGCCCGCGGGGCGGGCGACGAGCTGTCCGACCTCGATCTCGGCATCGGCATCGATGACGGCGCCTGGCCGGGCGCGCTCGAGGACCTCGCAGACGGCCTGCGGGCGATGGGCGAGCCGGTCGATGCGCTCGAACACGAGATCGACTCGTGGGCAGGCGTGCCGCACCGCCGCTACTTCGTCCAATTCGCCGACCTGACGCAGATCGACCTCGTCGCGATGCCGGCGTCGACGCGGGACGGCATGCCGCCGGGCAGCGTCGCCGTGTACGACGCCGACGGCCGCCTGGCGAAGCGCTCATCCTCGCGGCGGCAGCGAGCCACCGCGGATGAGGTCCGGGAGTGGGCGTTCGAGGCCCATGTCGCCCTCATGAACATGGACAAGTACCTCAGACGCCGATCCCTCTGGGAAGCGCTCGAGCAGCTCCACCAGGCCCGCACTCTCGCCTGGCGTCTGTGGGCAGTGGCTCGCGACGTTCCGTTCCCGGTGTTCGGCCTGACCGCCGTCCTCGACCAGGATGGCGTCGGCGCTCCTCCCGGGCTCGAGAAGTCGGTCGCGACGTTGAGCGCTGGCGCGCTCCGGCAGGCCGGCGCGGCCCTGCTCCGCGTCCTGACGGACATCGGCCCGGTCGCGTGCGCCCGAGCCGATGCGGCTCATCCCGACCGGATGGCGACGTTCGTCGCCCGGCGCTGGGGCATGGACGAGGGAACGAGCTCGAGCCCTTGAGCGACCGACGACCGAGCTGTCGAATCCTGACAGGCATGTGCCGGTGGTCGCCGTAGCATCCGGCCGGAATGAGTCTGTCGAAGCCCGAACCGATTCCGGCCGATCTCTTCCTGGAGGCGTATCCAGCCGAGATCCGCCAGATCGCCGAGCGGCTGCGCAGCGTCGTCGATCGCGCGGTGCCCGAGGCGATCGAGCGCGTCCGAACCGGCTGGCGATTGATCGGCTACGACGTCCCGGTCGGTCGCCGGACGCGATACTTCGCGTTCGTCGCGCCGGAGCCCCGGCACGTGCATCTCGGCTTCGAGTACGGCGCGTGGATGGAGGACCCGGACGGCCTGCTGCGCGGCGCGCACCTCGGTCTGCGGAAGGTCCGGTTCGTCACCTGCGAGCCGGGTGACCCGATCCCGACCGATGCGCTGGTGCGCTACACCCGCGAGGCGGCCGCCGTGGCGGCGCTGGGCCCGTCGGGACGGTGGGGGATCGGCTGAGCGCATCCGACCTAGGCGGCGGGGCTTTCACGCTCGACATTCCCGGTGGCACCGTCGACGGTGACACGCATCCCGTTTCGCAGGCGGGCGGTGGCGTCGCCGCAACCGACGATCGCCGGGATCCCGTACTCCCGCGCGATGATCGAGGCATGCGACGCGAGGCTCCCCACGTCGGTCACGACTCCTGCCGCCCGGTTGAAGAGCGGCGTCCAAGCCGGGGCAGTGAGTGGTGCCACGAGGATTTCTCCGGGCTGAAGGGCGTCGAATTCCCGCGGGCCATGGATCACGCGGACCGCGCCTGTCGCGCGGCCGGGCGCGGCCGGCGTGCCCGTCACGAGGGCGCCATCCGACGGAGCGGCACCGGCGAGCCGCGGTAGCCTCTCCCACACCGACTTCATCATCCGGGTCATGTGGCCGACCATCAGCGGTGCCACCAGCGCGGCCTGCTCCTCCCTCGTTTCTCGGCGCGCACCCACGTCGATCATCGTCGCTCGGCGTCCGCCATCCACCGCCTCGAGGCCCTTCAGCGCCTCGTCACGGGTCAGGAAGAAGACATCGTCAGGTTCACGGATCACCCCGTGGGCGGCCAGCGATTCCCCGATGCGCAACACCGCGCGCCGCATGACCGGCCACGCGAGCGTCAGGTGGGGCACTTGCTCCTCACGCACGGACGCCAGGTGCTGGGAGTCGGCGAGCAGCTTGCGGAATGCGCGCAGGCGGCGCGGCGCCGAAGCGAGCACTTGAAATGCCGCCTCCTCGGCCGCCCGCCGTGCTTCGACCACCGAGGCGTGCCGCCCGTCGGGTGACGCTGCACCATCCGCAGGCGGAAGGGGCGCGTGCCACCAGTCGAGCGACACCACGGCGTGCCGTCCGGGATCTGCGGGTGGCTCGAAGCCCGCGACCAGCGGCAGGTGGCTGCCGCCGAGCGATCTCGCCAGGTGCCGGCGGTAGAACTGGGCGAGGTGAATCTCGATCTTGAAGGCGCCACCGGCCAACGCAGCGATCGAGGTGAAGTACTCGCCGGCGAGGGCGGCCAGCTCATCGATCAAGGCGGGCAGCTCCGTGACCGGCAGCGTTTCCACGCGTCCTTCGGCAGCCGCGACCGCGGCTCGGTAGCGTGGCAGGAGGTCCTCGCGCCAGTCCCGCTCCAGGGGCGGAACGCTGTGCCGAACGGTCGCCGGGAACAGGCCCGCGACGCGGCGCGGGTGGCGAATCAGATGCCAGAGCAGGCCTGGCAGGTTGCGAACCATGACTCGCGCGGAGAGCCAGTTGATCGAGTAGTAGTACCAGCCGTTGACGACGACGTGGTACGGGCGCGGATCACGCTCCCCGAGCAACTCCTCGAGGAGGACGTGCAGGCGGTCCTCCATGGCTGTCAACAGCCATGACTCGAACAGGGGCGTCACCGGCTCGGAGATCCACTCGCCGAACCGAAACGCGCGGGTGTAGGCGCCGGGCGCCGGCGGGTCCCAGGACACATCGGGCGGCAGCGCCGTCATCGGTCTGGCCTGGAGGATCCAGAGCGTGCCGTCCCCATCGATCGCCCACTCGATGTCCTGCGGAGCTCCGCGGGCAGCGGCGATCCGCCGAGCCTCGCTTGCCACCTGGATCGCCTGCCGACGGTCGAGCGCGTGCTCCGGCTGGCGGCGCGGAGTCGCGTCACGGCCGACGACGACCCATTCGTCACCGATGGCCTCACCGGAAACCAATCGGTCGCCGATGCCGCGCACCGCGGAGATGACGGTCGAGCGCCGGTTCCCGGTGATGGGATCGGCGGTCAGGACGACACCGGCGGCGGCCGGCGCGACCATGCGCTGGATGATCACCGCCATGCGGCCGTCGGGGCCGTGGCTGGCCGGCGTGTAGGCCGCGACCCGGGCTGCACCTGCGCTGGAAATGCTTCGATCCGTGGCCGCGGCGAGCTCTTCTGCCGATACGTTGAGGACCGTCTCGTACATGCCGGCGTACGAAGCCTCCGCGCTGTCCTCGGAGATTCCGCTGGAGCGGACGGCGAATCGTCCCGGGCCCAGCTCGTCGGCGGCGGCGCGCAGCAGCGGTTCACGCTCGTCCACCGTCAGCTCAGCGGCCGCAGGGGTGAGGACCACGCCATCCGGAACGCGCGCGCCCATGGCGATCAGCTCGCCCAGCCCGGCGGCCTTGCCTCCGACCTCGGCGGCATCCGCCATGCCCACGTCGCTGAGCCGTCGGACCGCGGTGGAGGTCATGGTTCACTCCTTCTGCTGGCCGCTATGGCCGCACGGATCACCCAATCGATGTCGTTGGCCGCCTCCTCTACCGTCGAGCCGAGATGGTCGCGCCACACCCGCAGCGCTGAGGCAGAGATCAGGATCGTCAGGAGGCGTGCGATCCGATCCCGATCGCCCGGGGCGAGCTTCGGCACGATCGAATCGGCGAGCCGGCGGCTCATCTCGATCCGAGCGGGCATGTCGACGCGCCGCACCTCCTCGGCCGCCGGGCTCGCGGCCGCTGCGCGAGCGAGGTCGCCGGCCGAATCGATGCGATCGAAGAGATCACGCACGAAGCGCCCGAGTTCATCGATGGACCGTGGAGGCATGAGCTCATCGATGCCGGCACGACGCACGACATGCGGGAAGACTGCGGCCAGCAGATTGCGCTTCGTCCCGAACTGGCGGTAGACCGTCGGAACCGACACGCCGGCTTCGCGTGCGACCGTGGGAATGGACACGCTCGCGACGCCGCGAGCCATCACGGTGAGCGTGGCCTCGAGGATGCGGGCGCGGGTCGCTTCCGCCTGCGCGGCTCGGAGCTCGTTGTACGCTTCCAAGGTTCCGGCCGCGATACGAGTCATATCGTGACTATATGAATCGTGTCAAGCGTCCCGCGCGACGGCCGGCGTTCTGCGTATGGCTGGGCGGATGATCCGGCTAGCGCGCCACGCGGTACCGGAGGTAGACGAATCGCGAGCTGAAGGTGCGGGTCTCGACGAGTTCGAGATCCACCCGGCGCCCGCGCTGGGGAAAGAACGGAGTGCCACCGCCAACCAGCACCGGGTGGACCATGGCCCGGTACTCGTCGATCAGACCCAACCCGGCCGCCTCGGCGGCGAGCGTCGCGCCGCCGATCGCGATGTCGCCGTCCCCCGGCTCGGCTCTCAACCGCTCGATCTCCTCTGCCAGGCCGCCGGAGGCCAGGCGGGCATTGCCCTGTACCGCGGACAGGGTGGTGGAGAACACAACCTTTGGGAGCGGCTTCCAGAGCGCGGCCCACTCGAGCTCCGCGTCGTCGAGCGATGCATGCTGGTCGGCGGTCTCCCAGTACAGCATCGTCTCGTACAGGCGCCGTCCCATCAGGTGGACGCCGACCTCTCGAATCTCGTCGATCCAGAAGCGAAAGACCTGCTCGTCGGGCGCGGTCCAGTCGAAGGAGCCATCCGGTCCGACGATGTAGCCGTCAAGTGAGACGTTCATCGAGTAGGTCACGCTGCGCATCGGAAGTCCTCCTCGGAAACGGGTTCGAGCCGGCGGGCAGGCCATCCGGATCCGCTATCATCGGCCGGCAGTGCGCCGTCCGAGACTCCTCCGAAGCCCGATCGGGCTCTAGCCGAACAGCGTCGGCACCGCCGACACGGCTAGAGCCGTCGCCCACGATCGCCCAGACTCGAGGAGCTCCCGATGCCCGCGCCTGCGTCCAACCGTTTCCCCGCATCCAGATCGGCCGACTTCGGCCAGTGGTATCTCGACGTCGTCCGCGACGCCGAGCTCGCGTCCTATTCGCCCGTCCGGGGCTGCATCGTCGTCCGCCCGTATGGCTTCGCGCTGTGGGAGCACGTGCGCGACGCGCTCGACCGGCGGATCAAGGAGACGGGACACGAGAACATCTACCTGCCGCTGCTCGTACCCGAGAGCCTCCTGGAGAGCGAGGCGGAGCACGTCGAAGGCTTCAGCCCGCAGGTCGCGTGGGTCACCCACGGCGGCGAAGACGGGCTCGCCGAGCGCCTCGCGATCCGGCCCACCTCCGAGGCAATGGTCGGCGCCGTCTACCGCGACCTGATCCAGAGCTATCGCGACCTGCCCGTGCTGGCGAACCAGTGGGCGAACGTGGTCCGCTGGGAACTCCGCACGCGGCCGTTCCTGCGCACGGCCGAGTTCCTGTGGCAGGAAGGCCACACGTTCCATGCCAGCGCGGCCGAGGCCCGCGAGGAAGCTGAGCGGATGCTCGGCGTGTACCGCGAAGTCTGGCACGACTGGCTCGCGATCCCGACGATCACGGGCCGCAAGAGCGAAGCGGAGAAGTTCCCGGGGGCCGAGGTGACGCTGACCGGCGAGGCGCTGATGGGCGATCGGCGCGCGCTGCAGATGGGCACCAGCCACGACCTCGGCTCGAACTTCGCCCGGGCGTTCGACATCCGCTTCCTCGATCGCGACAACCAGCGGCGGCACCCATTCGGGACGTCGTGGGGTTTCTCGTGGCGGGTGATCGGCGCAGTGATCATGGTCCACGGCGATGAGCGCGGCCTCGTCCTGCCACCCCGGCTCGCGCCGATCCACGTCGTGGTCGTGCCGATCTGGCGAACGGTGGAAGAGCGGGCGGCCGTCGAGGCGGCAATCGCCCCGGTCGAGGCGCGGCTGCGGGCGCAGGCCGTCTTCGGCGACCAGCGCATCCGCGTGCGGGTCGATCGCCGCGACGACGTGACGCCCGGCTACAAGTTCAACGAGTGGGAGCTGCGCGGCGTCCCGATCCGGCTCGAGGTCGGGCCACGCGATGTCGCGGCGAACGCGATGGTGGTGGCCGAGCGGTTGCCGGCGATGGACGGCACGGGCGCGAAGGAGTCAGTCTCGGTCGATCACCTTCCGGCCGACGTCGCTGCGAGGCTCGAACGGATCCAGACGCGCCTTCTGGAGCGGGCCATCACGTTCCAGCGCGCCAACACGCACAGGGTCTCCGGCTGGGACGAGCTGGTCGACGTCAATGGCGCGCAGGGCGGCTTCCTCGTCACCGGCTGGTGCGGTTCGGCCGCCTGCGAGCGCGAGGTCCGGGCCACGACCGGCGCCACGCTCCGCGTTCTCCCCTTCGAGGGTGAGCTCGAGGAGCTTGAACCCTCGACCGCCTGTGCCCGCTGCGGCGCGCCGGCTTCAGAGACGGCGGTGTTCGCGCGCGCATACTGACCCCGGCGATGAGGATGTGGGCGGGCGGGCGATCAACCTGACCGACTGAGCTCTCAGCCCGTTATCGCGACGGCACCGATGCGACGCTGGCGCGCCGGAACAGCAGTCCCGATGCGACCCACGCCGCCACGAAGAACGCGTCCGCCAGCAGCGTTGGGCCGAGCCCCGTCACGAGGGCGATCACCGCGACCACCGCGTGCGCGCCCGCCGTCGCGAACATCGCGATCGACGCCTCCCGGGGCTCGAAGCGCCCGATCGCCGCGCCGATGAGCGCCACGACGAGGACGAGGACGTACATCGAATTCCCGGGCTCGACGTCCATCATGCCGACGGCGAGGTTGACCCAGACGAGGCCGAGGCCCGCCAGGACGGCGATGCCGACGGCGGCCCGGTGCTCGACGCTCCGGCCGCGGCTGGAGGCGTACTCGAACAGCAGGCCGGCGCCGAGCACCAGGACCCCTATCGTCGCGAAGTCCATCGGCCCCCAGTTCACGCCGTCGGTGCCGGAACCGGGGTCGGGGACGCCGATGTTGAACGCCATCGCGAGGGCCGGCAGGGCGAGCACGGCCGCGGTGACGAGCACCCAGCGGAGGTAATTCATTGGCTGCGTGGTCATGTGCGCCAGGTTCTCCCTGATGATTCCAGCTGAGGTCTCGGCGAACGTTGCGAGCGCGAAGCCGAGGAGGCCTCGGTTCGCATCGCTGCGCTCGCGCGCGAGATCGGTGAAGGTCTGCGCCATCGGCTCGCCGAAGCGCTCGCGGAACGACCTCGGGTAGAGGCGCAGCAGGCGCCCATACAGGCGGCGGTATCGGCCGATCGCACGGTCAGACTGCATCGGCGAACGCGTTGGACGATATCCGCTTCTCGGTGGCGACCGCGACGACGTCGCGGTATCGGTCCAGCTCGGCCTGGAGCGCCTTCCGCCCGAGCCCGGTGAGCGTGTAGTAGATCCGCCGCTCATCGTCCATGGCGGGGTCGAGCTTCCTGTCGCCCTCGCGGATCAGGCCGGCCGCCATCATC
The DNA here is from genome assembly GCA_036258775.1 of Candidatus Limnocylindria bacterium. Lineage (GTDB taxonomy): Bacteria > Chloroflexota > Limnocylindria > QHBO01 > QHBO01 > DATADA01. The sequence goes on from DATADA010000044.1 coordinate 14,374, forward strand.
CGGCCCAGGGACCCGTACAGCGTCCCGGGCCCCATCCGGACCTTACCCCGCGACTCGCGCTCGACCTGCTTCATGATCCCGTACCCGTGCCGCTCTTCAGTGGAGAGCGCGAGCAGGATGTGGAGCACCGCCGGGGTCAAGGGGGCGTCTGGCCGGTTCTTCACACTGCCTCCGCACTATATCTGTGACGGAGTCAATGTATATCCGTAACCGATATACGTCAAACGGGTGACGTACCGTCCGGCCAGCGTCTGGCCGATGCGCTGAGGAGTCGCGAAAGTTCCTATGGTTCGCCGGCGGCTTCGGAACCCTCGGGCGCGGGCTGCGACGGCTCCGACTCGGCTCCTCCTGGCGCTGACGTGGTCGCGATGTCTACCTCGTTACCCGCAGGGTCGGCGAGCGTCCAGAACCCCTCCTCGACGTTGTGCCGCACGAGGCGGCCGCCCGCGGCAATCCCCGCCTCCACGCGCGAGGCTGCCTCGTCCCACGGCACCCAGACGACGAGGTGGATGGTGCCTGCGCCGTCCGCGCGCAGCTCCTCCATCTCCTCGAACCAGAAGGGCACGCCGCGGTCGTGGCTGTCGACGAGATCCTCATCCGGACTGTCCGGTCGTGGAACGTACCCGAGTACGCGTCGCCAGAACGGCATGATGGCCTTTCGGTCGGTCGCACCCGGGATGATCGACAGGCTCTGAATCGCCGAAGGTTCAGCCGTGAGCCCCATCTCGTCTGCGGTCGTGGCGATCGATCGTGCTAGATCGAGGTCGCGCTGCACGAGGCCGAAGTGCCCACCCTTGAAGGCCCGGATGAGCACGGTCACGCCGTCGCTCCGGATGTCGATATTCGGGGCCTCGCCGTCGTCCACCAGGCCGGCGATCGCTTCGACGAACCGCACGGACGCGGCGAAGGACTCGGACCGGAAGAATGAGTACGCGCCCTCGGGCAGCACGCGCCAGGCCTCGGCGCCCTCCGCGGCATGGAACTGGTGAGAGAAGATTCTTTCCATGATCCTCAGCCGCCCCGTCCGATGAGTTTCGGGACCAGTCCGCGTCCAACGTGATGATGAGCAAGGTAAGGGTACATATTTCGACCTCGCTGGACGGCTACGTCGCCGGGCCGAACCAGAGCACGGAGAACCCGCTGGGCGAGGGTGGCGAGCAGCTCCACGACTGGCTGGTCGCGCTGAGGGCGTGGCGCGAGCCCCACGGCCTGGAGGGTGGCGAGGAGAACGAAAACACGGCCGTGGTGGCGGACGAGAACGCCAACGTCGGCGCCGAGATCATGGGTCGCGGCAAGTTCGGCCCGCCGCGCCGCGGCCCCTGGGGCGACGATCCATGGCGGGGCTGGTGGGGCGAACATCCGCCATTCCACAAGCCGGTGTTCGTCCTCACCCACCACGCGCGGGAGCCACTGACCCTCTCGGATACGACCTTCACCTTCGTGACCGATGGCATCGAGGCCGCCCTAGAGCGGGCGAGGGAGGCCGCCGGCGACAAGGACGTCTTCATCGGCGGCGGCGCTGAGACGATCAACCAGTACCTGGCCGCCGGACTCGTCGACGAGCTGGAGCTGCACGTCGTCGCGATTCTCCTGGGCGGCGGCGCGCGCCTCTTCGACGGAGTCGGCCCGGATCTGAAGCTCGAGGACGTCCGCACGGTCGCGGCGCCGGGCGTTGCGCACCTGAAGTACCGCGTCGTGAAGTGAGCTTAGGCGGCTGCACGCCGCCGCCGGCCGATGGACTAGTACAGCGGTGCGGTTCGAACCTACGACCGCTCCCGGCAACGGCGTCAGACCGGCGCCGTCGAAGCCGTCAGGCTCGCATGCCGGAACAGTAGGCCCCATGCGACCCCTCCCACCACGAAGAACACGTCGGCCAGCAACGTGGGTCCGAGCCCGGTCACGAGCGCGAGGACGGCGACCAGCGCGTGGGCGGGCCGGGTATTACGCTCGCCGTGTGGACGGGGTGCCGGGCGAGACGCGCGGTACGAGCACTTCGCAGGCCCCCGGGCGGGCACCACTGGCGTTCGGACTTGGACCGACCGGGCCCGCGACGTCGCGCACGTCATCGGCACAACCGGCATAGCCGCCACTCAGGAGCTGTCGGGCCGCCGGCTGAACGACCTCGGTGCACTTCTCCCGGAGCACGACGTGGTCACCGGCCGTTTCAGGCCCGATGACGATCTGCGGGCGCGCCTGGAACGCCGCTATCGGATCACCCTGGACTACTGCGACCTGCCAACGGCGCGAACGAAATGGATGCGGCTCATGATGCAGTCCAAGCGATCGTCGCGCGAGAAGCC
>DATADA010000045.1:0-11116 GCA_036258775.1 Candidatus Limnocylindria bacterium
CGTGAGCAGGCCGAGCGGGATGGCGAGGACGGCGATGCGCAGCACGAACGCCGCGCTGCTCCCGGCCAGCGCGGCGTCGGCCGTCCTCTCGCCGCCCGCGACGAGGCCGAAGGCGACCGCGGGAAGCGCCACGCCGAGCGCTGCGCCGAGCTGCCGCAGGCTGTTGAAGAGAGCCGAGCCGGTGCCCGCCTGCTCGGGCCGGAACTGCGAGAGGGCGTCGGTGGCGCTCGCGACGAGACTCATCGAGACGCCCGCGCCGCCGACCAGGTTGGTCAGCACGATGAACCACATCGGTGTGTCGCGCCCCCACGTCGCCATGAGCACCGCGCTCGCGAGCTGGACGACCAGCCCAATCAGCAGGGCGCGATCGAGACCCAGCCACCCGATCAGGCGGCCCGCGAACGGGAAGAAGACCAGGCCGACCGCTGGCGCGGCCAGCAGGAGCAACCCGCCCGTCGTGGCGTCGAAGCCGCGCCCCAGCTGGAAGTAGAGGGCGGAGTAGACGATCGAGGACATGATCGCGAACCACGCGCCGGCCCCCGCGACGCTGCCGACGACGAACCGCCGGTTGCGGAAGATCGCCAGCCGCACGGCCGGCGTATCAGCGCGGCGCTCGCGCACCACGAACGCGACGAGCGCCATCACCGCCACGGCGCCCGCGGCGATGACCACTGGCGCGGAGCCGGGCTGGGGTACCTGAAGGAGCGCAAAGGTCAGCGCCAGCACGAACAGCGAGGCCGACGCCACGCCCGGCAGGTCGAAGGCGGCGGGTCGCGAGGCGGCGCGCGGCAGCAGCGCCCACGCCATGGCGGCGACCAGCACGGGCAGGGGCAGCTGCGCCAGGAAGACGAGACGCCACCCGCCGAGATCGGTCAGGAAGCCCCCGAGCACCGGTCCGATGACGGCGCCGAGCGCTCCGGAGGTGAAGTAGATCGAGATGGCGTGCGCACGCCGCTCGGGTGGAAACGCGGTCGTCGCGATGGCGAGCGACAGCGTGTAGAGGACACCACCCGCTGCGCCCTGGGCGAGCCGAGCGGCAACGAGGAGCTCGAAGCTGCCCGCCAGGCCACTGGCGGCCGTGGCCAGCAGGAACCAGATCCCACCGGCAACCATCACCCGCCGCTCCCCGAAGCGGTCCCTCAGTCGACCGGCGGCGATGAGCGTGGACGCGAGCGCGACGAGATAGCCGGTCGCGACCCACGCCACGTCCACGACCGAGCGGTCGAAGTCACGCGCGATGTCGGCAAGCGCGAGGCTGACGATGCTCGAATCGATGAGGGTGAAGCCCGCCAGCCACGCCAGGGTCAGCAGCCAGCCGGGGCGAGCCACGATCCTCGATTCCTCATCGCGCGGTGGGTCGCGTCCAAGTCTCCGAGGAGTGTCAACGCACCGCGCCGGCTCCCGCCGCACGCCGTCGGAGCCTGCGGCGGGCCGTCGCCGGTGCTGGCGGCGATCCTGCGGCTGCGGTCCGCATGCCGCACGACCCGCTGCGCGAGCAGCTCCTCGATCTCCTCGACGGCCACGGGGCGCACATGACGTTCGAGGAGGCGGTGGCCGACTTCCCCGACGAGGCGATCAACCGCCACCCGCCGAACGTCCCCTACACGCCGTGGCACCTCGTCGAGCACCTGCGCATCACCCAGTGGGACATCCTCGAGTACGTCCGCGATCCCGCGCACCGGTCGCCGCCGTGGCCGGTCGGGTACTGGCCGTCGCCGGACGCCACGACGACGCCGGCGGGGTTCGAGCGCTCAGTCGCGTCCTTCCTGGCGGACCGCTCGGCGCTGCGCGCGCTCGCCGCCGACCCATCGGTGGACCTCGTGGCACCGATCCCGCACACGCCCGGACACTCGCTGCTCCGCGAGGTCCGGATCGCGGCCGACCACAACGCCTACCACGTCGGCGAGTTCGCGATCCTGCGCCAGGTGATGGGGACCTGGCCGAGGCCGATGTAACCGCTCCCGAACTCACGGGCGACTTCCAGATCGCTCGGGGATGGGACATGCGTCGACTGATCGGACCGCTCCTCCTGGCTCTCGCCCTCTCTCTCGTGACAGTGGGCAGCGCGCTCGGGCACGTTCACGGCCTCACGCCGCTGACCTGCCTCGACACGGACAACGCCGCCACATCGGGCGCGCGCCGAACCGAGACGACGCCGGCGTGGAACACCAACGGTGGGCCGCTCGGCGGCGTCATCCCGGTCGACGTCGGGAACGCGTCCTTCACCACGCCGCACGGCGGACGGCTCGCCGCTCCCTGCGACTGACGACCCGCTTCGCCACCGAGCCCGTCCCGCCGCAAGCCGGGGCGGGCTCCTGCCTCCTGCGCGGGTGCGCCGGTGCGTACATCGTCGGACCCGGTCTGGGGCGTCCGGCACGCCGCGTGCGCAGGCCGCCGCGATGGACGCCGGCGCAGCCGCCGCTTCGGAACCTTTCCGCTGGGCGGTCGGCATCGAGGACACGTTCATCCCGCAGGTCCGGTCGCGGACCGGCCGCGTGCTCGATGAGTACGCGCTGACCGGCCATTACGGCGCGTGGCGCGAAGACCTGGCGCTCGTGGCCGAGACCGGCGTGCGGACCATGCGCTACGGCATCCCCTGGTACCGCGTCAACCCGTCGCCGGGTGCGTTCGACTGGCGCTGGACCGACGACGTGCTCGAGCACATGGTCAGCGACCTGGGAATCACGCCGATCATCGACCTCGTGCACTACGGCTGCCCGCTGTGGCTCGAGCGCGAGTTCGTGAACCCCGACTACCCGCAGCGCGTCGCCGACTACGCCGCAGCATTCGCCGAACGCTACCGAGACCTCGTGAGCTGGTACACGCCGCTCAACGAGCCGCGCATCAACGCCCGACTGTGCGGGCAGAACGGGACGTGGCCGCCGTACCTGCGCGGCGAGCGCGGCTACGTCCGCGTCATGCTGGCGCTCGCGCGCGGCATGTCGCTCACGGTCGCCGCCGTGCGATCGGCGCAACCCGCCGCGACCATCGTGGTCGTCGACGCGACGGAGCACCTCGTCACGGAGGACCCGGAGCTGACGGACGAGGTCGCGCTCCAGCTCGAGCAGCAGTACCTCGCCACCGACCTCGTCCTCGGCCGCGTGGAGGATGGCCATCCGCTGATGCCATGGCTCGCCGCGAACGGCGCACCCACCGGCGAGCTCGACTGGCTCCGCGCGAACCGGCAGCAGATCGATGTGCTCGGCATCAACTACTACCCGGAGTTCAGCCACAAGACGGTCAGCCGCAAGGACGGGCGGATCAGGCGGCGGCGGGGGGGCGGCTGGACCGCGGAACTGGAGGCCATCATCCGTCACTGGCACCGCCGCTACGACCGCCCGGCGATGGTGACGGAGATCAGCACCGGCGCTCCGGTCGACGCGCGCCGCCGCTGGCTCGACGCGTCGGCCCGGGCCGTGCTCGCGCTGCGCGACGCGGGCACGCCGGTCATCGGCTACACGTGGTGGCCGCTGTTCAGCCTCGTCGCGTGGAGCTACCGCGGGGGTCGCAAGCCGATGGCGCAGTACATCGTCCACATGGGGCTCTGGGATCTCCAGCCTGGCCCCGACGGCAGGCTGCTCCGGGTGCGGACGCCGGTCGCCGATCGCTTCACCGAGATCGTCGCGACCGGGACCGCGGCCGCGCCCACCCCCGCCGCGCTGTGAAGGCGCGGCGCACCGCGGCCCCGCCGTCTGAGCTCGGTCGCCTGAGCGCTCGCCCGGCTGGCGCCGTCGCCGGAGTCGGTCCCGGGCTGCACGCGCTGGGGGTCAGCCCGATTCGTGACGCGCTCCTGTACGTCCCGGCGGAGCTCCGTTCCGACCGACCGGCGCCCCTCGCCGTCATGCTCCACGGCGCGGGGGGCGGTGCCGAGGCGGCTATCGACCTGCTGCGGTCGGGCGCCGATCGGGCCGGCGTGATCCTGCTCGCACCCCCTTCGCGGGCGGAGACCTGGGACGTGATCATGGGCGGCTACGGGCCCGACGTCGAGTTCGTCGACCGGGCGCTGGCCGCGGCGTTCAGCCACTGCCCGGTCGATTCGCGGCGGCTGGCGATCGGCGGCTTCTCGGATGGCGCCTCGTACGCGCTGTCGATCGGGCTCACGAACGGTGATCTCTTCAGCCACGTGCTGGCCTTCTCGCCCGGATTCTGCGCGCCGGGACAGCTGGTCGGTACTCCGTCGTGCTTCCTCTCTCACGGAACCGGCGACCCGGTGCTGCCCATCGACCGCTGCAGCCGGGTCATCGTCCCGCGGCTGCACCGGGCCGGGCGGGACGTCCTCTACCGCGAGTTCGATGGAGGCCACAGCGTGCCGCCTGCGGTGGCGGCGGAAGCCCTCGAGTGGTTCACTACGCCGCGATGAAGACCGCAGACGCGCATCGGATCGTGGCGACCGTCGTGCTGGCGATGATCGGCGCCTCGACGGCGGCTCTCCTCGCCGCGATCACCGTCATCGCCCGACGCCAGGAGCAGCGCCGCTAGCAGTCCTCGGCGACCTCCGGCCGCGGCCGGCTCAGCGGAGCACGAGGAGCCAGGTCGCGTCGGCGGCCGCGACCGCTGCCCAGAATCCCATGATGAGGAGCGGACGGCGCAGCACGCACCGGCTGCGGCGGATCCCGAGCGCGACCGCGCGTCCGTAGAGGTAGATCGCGGCGAGCGCGACGACCAGCACGAAGATCGGCGGCGTGAGGATCCACGCCATCAGCCCGACCGTGCCCATCTTGCAGAAGGTGAAGGCGAGGCGCTCGTACTTCTGGGCGCGGCTCAGCGGGGGTCGGCCGGCCAGCCAGGCGGCCACCGGATCGGTCTCCGACCCGACCGCGTCGCGGGCGCCGCCCGGGACGGCGGGCGCGCTCATGGCCGCGCGAGCCCGTCGAGCTGCACGAGCTGACGGGCCGGTACCTGTCCGGCCGAGGTGCGGCGGCGCAGCGAGCCGAAGAGCTGCCGGGCGCAGAACGGGATGCGCACCGGGTCGGCGTCACCGTCCACTGAGCCGACGTGCACGCAGCATTGCTGCAGCCGCTCGATATTCAGCGTCCAGGCATCCATGAACGACTTCACGCTGAGGCGCTTGGTGCGCAGCGCCACCAGCTCCGCGGCTCTCTCCCCCTTCAGCAGGTAGCGCCCGACGTCCTTCACGAAGCCGCCGATCCCGATGTCGCACGCCTCGCAGATGCTCAGCAGGTAGTCGATGAGCTCCGGGCGGCTGATGGTCGTCGTCTCGCTCATCATCCCGATGAGCGCGTCCCACAGCTCCTCGTCGGCCGCGATGCGGTTGCCGACCACCGACAGGTTGGCCTTGAGCCGCTCCAGCCCCACCAGCTTCGGGATGGAGCGATAAGCCCCGGCGTCCTCCCGCACGAAATACGTGATCGCGCAGCAGTCCGGGTGGCTGCACGGCAGGGCGATGAAGTCGTCGGCACCCGCCCGGCCATCGGTCTGCGGGCCGAGCCGCTTCAGCACGCCGGTGGTCGTCATGCGCGACATCGGGTCGATGGGGTTCGCGCGCCCGGAGCCGAAGACCGGCTGGTAGGCGACGCCGGCGACATAGTCGGTGGCGAAGGCGAAATCGGCGACGCGCCCGATCTCGTGGTCGTTGACGCCCTTGGCCACGACCATCGTGAGCGTCGTGAAGACGCGCGCGTCGGTCAGGCGCCGCATCGCCTCGGCCTTCACCATGCGCAGATCCTCGCCACGGTGGAAGAGGTGGGTCTGCAGGTCGAACCCGTCGAACTGCAGGTAGACCTCGACGCGGTCTCGCAGGTCGTGGAGGACGTCCAGGAAGCGATCGTCGCGCGCGATCCGCACGCCGTTGGTGTTCAGCAGGACGCGCGTCACCCGGCGCGCGACCGCCTCGCGAATGATCTCGACGATCTGCGGGTGCACCGTCGGCTCGCCGCCGGAGAGCATGAGCACGTCGATCCTGCCGCCCTCGCGCTCGATGGAGGCATCCAGCGTGCGCAGGATGTGCGGCAGCCGCGCGTAGCGGCCGACGCTCGTGCCTGAGGCCGCGAAGCAGGTCGGGCAGTTGAGGTTGCAGTGCTCCGTGACGTCGAGCAGCAGGATGCACGAGTGCTGCGTCTGGAGGCGGCCGAGGCCGTTGGCGTAGCCCATGGGGATCGGCATCACGTTGTCCGGCGTGTCCTCGACGATCTCGCGGGTCGGCACGCGCCACTGCTGCAGGTACTCCCACAGCGGGTAGTCCTCGTCGTAGAGGCTGATCACCTCGCCGTGCCCGCGCCGGCAGTGCCGCCGCAGCCAGACCGATCCGTCCTGCAGCACCAGGTTGCCCTGCAGGATGTCGGTGGCGTAATCCACCTCGCGGTCGGGGTTCTCCGTGAAGCACTGGCCGCAGACGGTGAGCACCATGCGCAGCGGCGTGTACGGCCTGAGCGGCAGCAGACCGGTCATCGTCCGTCTCCCGCGCCGAGCCGACGGTCGACCGGAACCGACATCGCGATGAGCATGTCCATCATTCGCACCTCCAGCTGAGGGTGCCGGAGATGGACTCGGGCCCGGCGCCCAGGTCGACGGTGGGGTCGCCGGGCATCCGCGCGAGACGGTCGAACCTGGCCGTGCCGGACAGGCCGTCGCCCGAGGCGTCGATCTCGATCTCCCCGCCGCCGGCGGCCCCGTAGAAGTCCCCCGGGGCCTCGCCGGGACCGCCGCCCAGCAGGGTGATCCCCACGTCGAAGGACCGCGGCCCGTCGACGGGCGGTTCCGCGCCGGGCTCGACCGGAGCGGGACCCGCCGAGGATGGGTAGAGGTTGACCGAAGCCGACACCGTCCGTCCGTCGAGCATCCCGACGTCCTCCGCGAACACGCTGACATAGCCTCCGTTGGCGCCGTGGCACAGCGCCGCACCGACACCGTCGAAGGCCGGCTCGTCGAGGTGAACCTCGACGGCGCCGACCCGCGGTGGCGGCCCGATCGCCGCGGTCGCCAGCGCCAGGCAGGTGCCGCCCAGCAGGATGACCGACACTGCCGGCGCGATCAGGGCGACCAGCAAGCCGGTGCTGGGCAGGAGCATCCGGCCGATGGCGGACGAGATCGCCCAGCCGATGAGCAGTGCGATCGCGAGAGCGACGCCGGCGATGCTGACCACCGCCTCGAACGGCGCACGGTAGACGACCAGGAGGACGACGAGGACGAAGACGAGCCCCCCGACGTGGAGCAGGAGCGCCCATCGGCGGAACCGGCGGCGGGCCTCGGCGCTCGGCATGCCACCGGAACGTTCCTCCTGCCACTCGGCCAGCGCACGGTCGACCTCGACCGGACCGTAGCCGGCGTCCAGGAGCCCACGGCGAAGCGCCTCGGTCGTGTACGTCGCTCCGTGCTCGTCGAGGTAGCGCTGGATCTCCCTTCTCATCGGTCAGCCCCCGCTCCGCTGACCGCCTGCGGTGCGGGGACCCGGTACGCTCCCACGCTGATGCGACGCAGGAAGTGCACGACGAGTAGACCGATCAGCGGGATGAGGACAAGCTGCGGCCCGGTGAGCCCCAACGCCTGCACCTCGTTGCCGCGTACGAACTCGACACCGAAGCGGAACACGCCGTAGCCGAGCAGGTACGCCTTGAGCGTGTCGCCGCGGACCGGCAGCAGCGGGCCGCGGGTCGCGATCAGGCCGAACGCGAGCGCGTGAAAGCCGACCTCGTAGAGCATGCTCGGGTGCATCGGCCCGTCGCAGCCCGGGCAGCGCGGGAAGCCGGCGGCCGCGTCCGGCGTGACGGTCATGCCCCACGGCAGATCCGTCGGCGTGCCGAGCGGCAGCTCGGACAGGAAACAGCCGACACGCCCGACCAGCAGCGCCAGGGGGATCGCCGCGGCGTAGTAGTCGCCCGTCGACAGCGTGTAACCGAGGGCGCGCTTGGACAGGACGATGGCGAGGAACCCGCCCGCGAGACCGCCGATGATGCTGCGCGGTCCGTGGGTGACCACGTAGGTCAGCGGAAGGTTCGCCGCCGAGACCTCGTCGAGGATCTCCCAGCTGGTGATGAGGCGGGCGCCGAGAGCTCCACCGACCAGCCCCGCCACGCTGATGAGCACGATCCGCAAGTCGAGCACTCGATCCCGCCGCAGCGCCCGGTAGTAGAGGACGAGGCCGGCGAGCAGTCCGCCGACCGTGAAGACGTCGTGGGTGTAGAGCGTGACCGGGCCGAGCTCAGCGAGGATCGGAAGCACGGCTCAGCGCCGCAGAGGGGCTCGGGGCAGCCACCTGGCCGGCATCGGACCGATCATATGCGCACGGTCCTCCTTCCCGCCCCCACTCGTCGCAGCGGAGATCGTCCGCCCGGTGCACTGCGGCGAAACTGCGGCGGCCTGATCCCGTAGTCACGCCGCAGGCGACACGGCAGACCCTGCCCGGTGAGCGCGGACGTCGCGCCGATCGGAGTTCCGGAGGAGGCCTGCCATGTCAGCGAAGTCAAAGCCAACGACCACGCCGAGGCGGCGGTTGCTCGCGCTGGTCGCGATCGTCGGCCTTCTGGTGCTGTTCCAGCAGGCGGCACCCACCGTGGCGCAGGAGCCGCCGACGGGATCGCTCACGATCAACAAGATCACCGGCGATCGGCAGCCGCTCGCGGGGGCCGGCTTCACGCTGTACGACACGGAGCGGCAGACGGTCGTCGCGCCCGAGGCGATCTCCGGCGACGACGGCGTGGTCGCGTTCGAGGGACTGCCCTTCGGGACCTACTGCCTGGTGGAGACGACGGTTCCCGCGGGTTACCTGCCGGTTCACGCCCCGGATGCGTGCATCGTCGTCACGATCGACGAGTTCATGCCTGATGTCACCGAGGAGGTGATGAACTTCCAGGGCCAGCAGCAGCTCGGTTTGATCACCGTCACGAAGACGGACGAAACCGGCCAGCCGCTCCCGGGAGTCGGTTTCTCGCTCTACCACAGCGACTGCGCCACTCCGGCGCGTGACCAGCTCGTCACCGACGCAGGCGGGCAGATCGTCTTCGCCGACCTTCCGTTCGCTGCCTACTGCCTGGTCGAGACGGCACCTCCCAATGGTTATCGGGCGCTCGACCCGGTAACCGTGATGATCGACGAGACCACACGCGCGGCGAGCGTCACGCTCACGAACGAGCTGCTGCCCGCGGTTGGGTCGATCACCGTCCTCAAGGCGCTGCAGCTCATCGGTCATCCCGCAGACGAGCCGCTCATCCCGATGGAGGGTGTCGGTTTCACGCTGTTCGATGCCACCTGCGCCACTTCCGCCTCGGCAGAGCTCTTCACCGATGCCGAAGGCGCCGTCGCCTTCACCGACCTGGCGCCTGCCACCTACTGCGTGGTGGAGACGTCGCCGCCGGAAGGGTTCGCACCGATGGAGCCGGAGACGATCACCGTGACCGCCGCGGAGCCCGACTGGGAGCTCAGTGTAGTGAACGAGCCCGCCGAGTTCGGGATCTTCGTGCTCAAGGCGGACTGCCCGGCAGCCACCTCCGAATTGGACGTCTTTGGCATCGAAGAAGAGCCACCGATCGATCTGGCGGCGTGCCAGCCGGGGGTCGCCACGTTCGAGCTGGAGGGCGGGTCCCTCGCGAGCACGCAGACGGTCAACGTCGACGGCGTCCAGTTCGTCGACCTGACTCCGGGCGAGTATGCGATTCGGGAGGTCACGCCGGCGGCGCTCGGTCCGCTGGACTTCACCCTCGAGCCCGGGCAGCCGCTCGTGATCCTGGCCGTGAATGCGGTCACGCAGCGCCCCGACAGCCCGAGCCCGTCGGCGGAGCCGTCGGTGGCGCCGGGGACGGCGACGCCGCGCGGCGCCGTGCTGCCGAACACCGCAATGCCCGGGCCGGCCTTGCCGATCCCCGCCGCCATCCTGGTGGCGGCTGCGTTGCTCGTGGTCCCGGTGCTCGGCCGGCCACGGAGAGGGAGTCGCGGCTGATCCCTGCAGCGGGGCGCGGCTTCCGTCCGCGCCAGCCGGATGGAGTCGCACGGACTGCCGGGACAGATCCAGGTCACGCGCGCCACCTGGGAACGGATCCGGGACGAGTTCGTGTGCGAGCCACGCGGCACCGTCGAGGTGAAGGGGCGGGGGGCCGATCGAGAGCTGGTTCCTGCTCGGGCCACGAACCGGCTCACCGGGTGACGCCCCGTGATGGCTGGCCCTGGGTCAGGTCCTCACCTGATGATGGCTGGCTCGCGCGGTCAGGCGGCCGCGGGCTGCTCGATGCCCAGGGCGTCGCCGAGCGGGGCGGGCGGTGAGAACAGGTATCCCTGCGCCTTCGCGAAGCCGAGGCCGAGCAGCACCTGGCGCTGCTCCTCGCGCTCGACGCCCTCCACCACGGTGGTGAGGCCGAGCTGGTTCGCGACGTTGCCGACGGCGCGCAGCACCTCCTGGCGCTGGCGCTCGACGTCGATGCGCGCCACCAGGCTGCGGTCGATCTTGAGCACGCCGATCGGCAGGCGGCCGAGGTACTCGAGCGAGGAGTAGCCGGAGCCGAAGTCGTCGAGCGCGATCCGAACCCCCATCCTGTCGATGCCGACCAGCTCGAGCTCGACGCCCTGCCCCGCCGCCGCCAGCGTGCTCTCCGTCAGCTCCAGCAGCAGCCGCGACGGGTCGAGTCCCGTCTCGGCGAGGACCGCCGCGACCTGACGGGTCAGAACCCCGCCGCCCAGCTGATGCGCTGAGACGTTGACCGAGACCAGCGGCGCGTCGCCACCCCTGCCGGAGGGCGTCATACGGGCCACGTCCCGGCAGGCGGTTCGCAGCACCCACTCGCCGAGCTGGTCGATCAGGCCGATCTCCTCCGCCAGCGGGATGAAGTCGGCGGGCATCACCCGGCCGAGCTGCGGGTGGTTCCAGCGCACCAGCGACTCGAGGCCGATGACGGCGCCGCTCGCCATGTCGACGATCGGCTGGTACTCCAGGAACAGCTCGTCGCGCTCCAACGCCGCCTCGAGCGCCGTGCGCATCGCCAGGCGCCGTCGGACGGGCTGCTCCATGCCGCTCTGGAAGACCTGGATGCGTCCCTTGCCGAGCGACTTGGCCGCGTACATCGCGGTGTCGGCGTCGCGCAGCAGGTCCTCGGCCGATTCGTCGGCATCGGTCCGCGTCGCGACCCCGACGCTCGCCCGGACGAGCACCTCGCGGCCGCCCGTCGAGAAC
>DATADA010000046.1:0-10033 GCA_036258775.1 Candidatus Limnocylindria bacterium
GGTGAGCTTGAAGGCCGTGTCGAACGCCTCGCGGTGGGTGACCCGGACGGTGATCGGCTGGTCGGGACCGCCGCGCACGACCTCGACCGTTCCGTCGATCTGGCTCATCACGGCCTCGCCCTTCGGGATGCGCGCCTCGAACAGCTCCTCGACGCGCGGCAAGCCCTGGGTGATGTCCTCGCCGGCGACTCCGCCGGTGTGGAACGTCCGCATGGTGAGCTGGGTGCCCGGCTCGCCGATCGACTGCGCGGCGATGATGCCGACCGCCTGGCCGAGGTCGACCAGCTCGCCGGTGGCGAGGTTGCGCCCGTAGCACATGCGACACACGCCGTGGCGTGAGCCGCAGGTGAGCGGCGACCTGACGCTGACGCGGTCGATCTGCGAGCCCGTGATGCGCGCCACGGCGGCCTCGTCGATCTCGGTGTTGCGGCCCACGATCAGCTCCCCGGACGACGGGTCGGTGACGTCGATGGCCGCCATCCGCCCGATCAGCCGCTCGCCGAACGGCTCGGGGATCTCCTCCGACTCGGCGCGCGTGATCCACGTGCCGATGTCGGTGCCGCAGTCGTCCTCACGAGTGATGACGTCCTGCGCCACGTCGACGAGGCGCCGGGTCAGGTAGCCGGAGTCGGCCGTCCGCAGCGCGGTGTCGGCCAGGCCCTTGCGCGCCCCGTGGCTCGAGATGAAGTACTCGAGCACGCTCATCCCCTCGCGCAGGTTGGAGCGGATGGGAAGGTCGATGATCCGCCCCGACGGGTCGGCCATCAGGCCGCGCATGCCGGCCAGCTGGTGGACCTGGGTCACGTTTCCGCGCGCGCCGGAGTGGGTGATCATCCACACGCTGCCGCGCTTGTCGAGTCCGGCGAGCATCTTCTTCGTGACCTCGTCGGTCGTGTCGCGCCAGACGTCGACCGTGCGGCTGTAGCGCTCCTCCTCGGTGATCAGGCCGCGCCGGAACTCGCGCTCGATGTCGGCGACCCGGCCCTCCGCCTCGTGGAGCAGCCGCTTCTTCTCGGCCGGCACCTTCATGTCGTCGACCGCGATGGTGATGCCCGCCACGGTCGCGTAGTGGAAGCCGAGCGACTTGATCCCGTCGACCAGCGTCGCAGTGGCTCCCGGACCGAGGTCACGGTAGCAGCGCGCGATCAGCTCCTTGAGCCCCTTGCGGTCCATGACCTGGTCGACGAACCGCAGCGGCGGCGGCAGGATCGAGTTGAAGATGACCCGCCCCGCGGTGGTCGTGACCACCTTGCGCACCAGGCTCCCGTCACCGGGGACGCCCTCCCACGAGTCGGTCTCGACGCGGACCACGTCCTGGACGTGGACCTTGTCCTGCGACACCGCGAGGAGCACTTCGGCGTCGTCGGCGTAGATCTCCCACGGCCGGAAGTCGCGCTCGGTCGCGCCGAGCGAGCGCGAGCCATCCGCCCCGACGGTCAGGTAGTAGCAGCCGAGCACCATGTCGTGCGTCGGGCTGACCACCGGCGAGCCGTCGGCGGCGCTCAGCAGATTGCGCGTCGACAGCATCAGGTCCTTCGCCTCGCGCTGAGCCGCGCTGCTGAGCGGCACGTGGACCGCCATCTGGTCGCCGTCGAAGTCCGCGTTGAAGGCAAAGCAGACCAGCGGGTGGATCTGGATGGCCGAGCCCTCGACCAGGGTCGGCATGAATGCCTGGATGCCGAGGCGGTGCAGCGTGGGCGCCCGGTTCAGCAGCACCGGGTGGTCGCGGATCACCTCCTCGAGCACGTCCCACACCTCGGGACGCACCCGCTCGACGATGCGCTTGGCGCTCTTGATGTTGTGCGCAAAGCCCTTCTCGACGAGCTGGCGCATGACGAACGGCTTGAAGAGCTCGAGCGCCATCTTCTTCGGCAGGCCGCACTGGTGGAGCTTGAGCTCCGGCCCGACCACGATCACCGAGCGGCCGGAATAGTCGACACGCTTGCCGAGCAGGTTCTGGCGGAAGCGGCCCTGCTTGCCCTTCAGCATGTCGGACAGGCTCTTCAGCCGATGGTTGCCGGTGCCGCTGATGGCGCGGCCACGCCGGCCGTTGTCGATCAGCGCGTCGCACGCCTCCTGGAGCATCCGCTTCTCGTTGCGGATGATGATCTCGGGCGCCTCCAGGTCGAGGAGCCGGGAGAGGCGGTTGTTGCGGTTGATGACCCGCCGGTACAGGTCGTTGAGGTCGGACGTCGCGAAGCGGCCGCCGTCGAGCTGCACCATCGGGCGCAGGTCGGGCGGGATGACCGGCAGGGTGGACAGGATCATCCACTCCGGGCGCGCGCCGCTCTTGCGGAATGCCTCGATCAGGCGGAGGCGCTTGATCGCCTTCTTGCGGCGCTGGCCGGTGGTCTGGCGCATCTCGACGTGGAGCTTGCGGCTCAGCTCGTCGAGGTCCATCTGCTCGATGATCCGCTTCACCGCCTCCGCGCCCATGCCGGCGTCGAACATGCGGCCGTAGCGCTCCGACAGCTGGCGGTACTCGCCCTCGGTGAGCGTCTGCATCACCTTGATGGCCTCGACCTGCTGCTTCTCGGCGCGGGCCGCGGCGCGGGCGTCATCGGTCTCGCGGGCGAGCTGCTCGCGCTCCTGCGCGGTGGCGTCCTGGATTCCGCCGGTCAGGTCGCCCATCGCGGTCTGGTACTTCTCGTCCGCGGCGGCGCGAGCGCCGGCCGCGTCGGTCTCGACCGCCTCGACCTCGGCCTGTACCGCCTTCTGGAGCGCCTTGAGCGCGTCGCGGGCGGTCTCGCCCTCGCGCGCCACGACCTCGCCGGTCGGCTCGAAGACGATGTCGCCCGTCACGGTCTTGCCGGCATCGCGCACGCGTGCCTCGACGCCCTGGGCGGCGGTGAGGAGCTCCTCGGTCCGGCTCGACTGTGACTCCTCGATGCGGCGCAGCTCTGCGCCATGCGCCCCCTCGACCTCGGCGCGCTTGTCGGCGACCGCCGCCTCCAGCTCCGCCGTCTTCTCGTCGACGATCGTCTGGGCGCGGCCGACCCGCTCCTCCATCTCCTCGTCGATGCGCGCCAGCACCTTGTCCTTCTCGTTCTGGTCGACGCGGGTCACGACGTAGAGCGCGAAGTAGAGGATGCGCTCCAGGTTGCGCGGGCTGATGTCCAGCAGGATGCCGAGGCGCGACGGCGTCCCCTTGAAGTACCAGATGTGGCTGACCGGCGAGGCCAGCTTGATGTGGCCCATCCGCTCGCGACGGACCTTGGAGCGGGTGACCTCCACGCCGCACTTGTCGCAAATGATGCCCTTGTAGCGGATGCGCTTGTACTTCCCGCAGTAGCACTCCCAGTCGCGGGTCGGACCGAAGATGCGCTCGTCGAAGAGCCCGTCCTTCTCCGGCTTGAGGGTGCGGTAGTTGATCGTCTCCGGCTTGGTGACCTCGCCCGAGGACCAGCTCTTGATCTGGTCCGGCGAGGCGAGGCTGATCCGGATGGCGTCGAAGTTGTTGACTTCCAGCATGATCTGGCTATGACTCCTGCGGCTGCGCGCCGCGCGGTTCGCCGGGGATGACCGGGCCCCGGCCGGGGGTGGACCGATGAATCGGCCGCGACGCGCGGTGCGCGCCGCGGATCGTGCTACTCCTCAAAGCCCTGGAGGTTAATGCCCCCGAGGTCCGGAAGCGGGTAGCTGCCGGTGTCCTCGATGAAGCGGATCTCCTCTTCGTTCTCGTTCAGGATCTCGACGTTGAGCCCCAGCGCCTGGAGCTCCTTGACGAGCACCTTGAACGATTCGGGCACGCCGGGTGGCTGGATCTCCTCGCCCTTGACGATCGCCTCGTAGGTCTGGACGCGACCCATGACGTCGTCGCTCTTGACCGTGAGCAGCTCCTGGAGGATGTTCGCGGCCCCGTAGGCCTCGAGCGCCCACACCTCCATCTCGCCGAAGCGCTGCCCGCCGAACTGCGCCTTGCCGCCCAACGGCTGCTGGGTGATGAGGCTGTACGGGCCGGTGCTGCGGGCGTGGATCTTGTCCTCAACCAGGTGGTGGAGCTTCAGCATGTAGATGTAGCCGACCGTCACTGGGGCATCGAACGGCTGGCCGGTGCGGCCGTCGAAGAGCTGGCTCTTGCCGTCCTCGGCCAGCCCGGCGCGCCGCAGCTCCTGGCGGATCCGGCCCTCGCTGGCGCCGTCGAAGACGGGCGTGGCGGCCTTGAGGCCGAGCGCCATCATCGCCCAGCCCAGATGCGTCTCGAGCACCTGGCCGATGTTCATCCGGCTCGGCACGCCGAGCGGGTTGAGCACGATGTCGACCGGCGTGCCGTCAGGCATGAACGGCATGTCCTCGACCGGCAGGATCTTGGCGATGACGCCCTTGTTGCCATGCCGGCCGGCCATCTTGTCGCCGACGGCGATCTTGCGCTTCTGGGCGACGCTCACCCGGACCAGCCGGTTCACGCCCGGCAGCAGCTCGTCGCCCTGCTCGCGGCTGAACTGGCGCACGTCGACCACGATCCCGCGCTCGCCGTGCGGCAGGCGGAGCGAGCTGTCCTTCACCTCGCGCGCCTTCTCGCCGAAGATCGCCCGCAGCAGCCGCTCCTCGGCGGTCAGCTCGGTCTCGCCCTTGGGCGTGATCTTGCCGACCAGGATGTCGCCCGGCTTGACCTCGGCGCCCTCGTAGACGACGCCCTCCTCGTCGAGGTTGCGCAGCGCCTCCTCGCCGACGTTGGGGATGTCGCGGGTGATCTCCTCGGGACCGAGCTTCGTGTCCCGGGCCTCGATCTCGTGCTTCTCGATGTGGATGCTGGTGAACAGGTCGTCCTTGACGAGGCGCTCGCTGATGACGATGGCGTCCTCGTAGTTGCCGCCCTCCCAGGGCAGGAAGGCGACCAGGATGTTGCGCCCCAGCGCCATCTCGCCCTCGTCGGTCGACGAGGAATCGGCGAGGACCTGCCCGGCGGTGACCCGCTCGCCGACGTCGACGATCGGCCGCTGGTTGATGCACGTCCCCTGGTTGGAGCGGACGAACTTCTTGAGCTTGTAGCTGTCGCGCTCGTTGCCCTCGTCGCGCTCGACCACGATCCAGCCGGCGGTGACGCTGACGACCGTGCCGGCGTTCTGCGCCACGACCACCTGCTGGCTGTCGTGCGCCGCGCGGTACTCGACGCCGGTGCCGACCACCGGGGCCTCCGGCTCCAGCAGCGGCACGGCCTGGCGCATCATGTTCGAGCCCATCAGGGCCCGGTTCGCGTCGTCATGCTCGAGGAACGGGATGAGCGCCGTGGCGACGCTGACGATCTGCTTGGGGCTGACGTCCATGTAGTCGACGACGTCCGCCGGCTCCTCCAGGAACTTGTCCCTGTAGCGAACGAGCACCCGCTCCTCGGCGAAGTGGCTCTCGTCGTCGAGCTGCGCGTTCGCCTGCGCGATGTGGAACCGCTCCTCGGTCGAGGCGTCGAGATACTCGATCTCGTCGGTGACGACCGGCCGGATGCGGACCGCGGCGACCTTGTTCTGCTTGATCGCGTCCCAGACCGCCTCGTCGATGCGCGTCCCCGCGCTGAAGAGCGGCTTCGCGCCGTCCTCGACGACCAGGTCCTCGGCGAGCGTCTGGCCCATGGCGTCGTCACGCCTGTCGCGATGCCCCACCGTACGGCGGACCTTGCGGTACGGCGTCTCGATGAAGCCATAGCGGTTGATCTGGCCGTAGGTCGCCAGCGAGCCGATCAGGCCGATGTTCGGGCCCTCCGGGGTCTCGATCGGGCACATCCGGCCGTAGTGGGACGGGTGCACGTCGCGGACGTCGAACCCGGCGCGCTCGCGAGACAGGCCGCCCGGACCGAGCGCCGACAGGCGCCGCTTGTTGGTCAGCTCGGCGAGCGGGTTGGTCTGGTCCATGAACTGGCTGAGCTGGCTGCCGCCGAAGAACTCCTTCATGGCCGCGACGACCGGTCGGATGTTGATCAGCGTGTTCGGCGTCGCCTGGTCGGCATCGGTGATCGTCATCCGCTCCTTGACGACGCGCTCCATGCGCAGCAGGCCGATCCGGAACTGGTTCTGGATCAGCTCGCCGTTGGCGCGGATGCGGCGATTCCCGAGGTGGTCGATGTCGTCCGGCTCACCGCGGCCGTTGTTGAGCTCGACCAGCTTGCCGATGATCGCCACGATGTCGGTCTTGCTGATGACCCGGCTCTCGCGCGGGTTCTCGGCCGTCTCGCCGGGCAGCTCGATGCCGAGCTTGGCCGCGGTCTCGGCCAGCGCCTTGTTGAGCTTGTAGCGGCCGACCCGACCGAGATCGTATCGGCGGAAGTTGAAGAACAGGCTGGTGACGAGGGCCCGCGCGTTCTCGACGGTGGGCGGGTCGCCGGGGCGCAGCTTCTTGTAGACCTCGATCAGCGCGTCCTCCTGGGTCTGGGTCGGATCGCGGTCGAGGGTCAGGCTGACGTAGGGATGCTCCGGGTTGTCGTCGACGGGCGCGAACAGGCGCGAGATCTCCCCGGCGTCGACGATGCCGACGGCGCGCAGCAGCGTGGTGACCGGGATCTTTCGCTTCCGGTCGACCTTGACGCTGAGCAGGTCCTTGTTGGACGTCTCGAACTCGAGCCAGGCGCCACGGTTCGGGATCACCTTGGCGGCGTGCAGCAGCCGCCCGGTCGAGGGATCCTCGGCGGCGGTGTAGTAGACGCCCGGCGAGCGCACCAGCTGGCTCACCACGACGCGCTCGGCGCCGTTGATGATGAACGTCCCCTGGTCGGTCATCCACGGGAAGTCGCCCATGAAGACGGTCTGGTGCTTGACCTCCTCCGTCTCCTTGATGATCAGGTCGACTTCGACCTTGAGCGGCTTGCTGAAGGTGAGGTCCCGGGTGCGGCACTCCTCCTCGCTGAACTTCGGCTCGTCGAACCAGTAGTCGCGGAAGTGCAGCTCGAGGTTCTTGCCGGTGAAGTCGGTGATCGGGCTGATCTCGTCGAACAGCTCACGCAGGCCGTTCTCGACGAACCAGTGGAAGGAGTCGGTCTGGGTCTGGATCAGGTTCGGGAGCGGGAGGACTTCGGGGATGTGCGAGAAGTTGGTTCGCTGCGGGCCGACCCCATCGGTCGGAAGCTGGGCAGCGCGAGACACAGGCTCGGCCAAGGCCATTCAGTCAGGACTCCTGGAAAAAGGCATGGTGAAGCGGAGACACGCGGAATCGGCAGTATACGTCGGCAGATGCGCTTCGTCAACTGAAGCGCCTCGCGCGGCGTACGGGGTCTTCCCCGGTCCTCGCCCGGCCGTCGCTGCCTGCCCCGCGCCGCCCGGCCGGTCGGCTCGCCTCCGTCTTGTCGAATTCACGCGAGGTGTGCCTCAGGCGCGCCGAAGGCGTCGGATTCACCCTCCGCGTGAATTGAGGCGGTTCAGGACGCGGGAAGGGCCGGCTCCGCTGCTCAAACGTGCGCTCGGTATGAATTTGACGAATCCACTCCGCCGGGGTCGACATCGGCATCCGCCGGGGCACCGTCGACATCGGCCCGCATCGGCCGGGCCAACCGTCGACCTCCGCCGTGTGGTCGGCATCGGCCGGGGACGGCCGCACGCCGCTCGACGGCCCGGCAGCGCAGCGGCCGGAGGATCGGGGGCGCCGCAGCTCGAGAGCGCCGGCGCCCAACGCGTCGATCTAGCGCACCTCGACGGTGGCGCCGGCCTCGGCGAGCTTCTCCTTGACGGCGTCCGCCTCCTCGCGGGCGACGCCCTCCTTGATCGGCTTCGGCGCCGCATCGACGAGGTCCTTGGCCTCCTTCAGGCCCAGCCCGGTAAGCTCGCGCACCGCCTTGATGACGAGGATCTTGTTGGCGCCGACGTCGGTCAGCACCGCGTCGAACTCGGTCTTCTCCTCGGCCGCGGCAGGAGCGGCGCCGTCGCCGCCGGCCGCGGGAGCCGCCGCCACCGCCACCGGCGCGGCCGCGCTGACTCCGTAGCGCTCCTCGAAGGCCTTCACCAGCTCTGAGAGCTCGAGGACGGTCATGTTGTCGATCG
The DNA here is from genome assembly GCA_036258775.1 of Candidatus Limnocylindria bacterium. Classification (GTDB taxonomy): domain Bacteria; phylum Chloroflexota; class Limnocylindria; order QHBO01; family QHBO01; genus DATADA01. The sequence goes on from DATADA010000046.1 coordinate 7,962, forward strand.
CCTCGAGAATCTGGTCCCTGGACAGGGTGGTTGCCATTGCTCGTCCGTTCCTCTCTCTGCTTGTCGTCGGTCGCTCGGTCGGTCGTCGTGGTCCGGCGGGGGTGGGGCCCGCGGGCTCGGGGGGCTCAGGCGGCCGCGCCGCCCTCGGTCTCGCGCTTCTTGTCGGCGATCGCGGCCAGCACGCCGACGAGATTCCGGATGTTGCCGGCGAGGACGCTCGCCATGCCCGTCATCGGGGCCGCCATGCCGCCGGCGACCCGCGCCAGCAGCTCCTCGCGTCCCGGGAGTGAGGCCAGGCGGCTCAGCTGCTCGGCGTCCATGGGACGCGTCCCGAGCAGGCCGCCGCGGAGCGTCACGACGCGGCTGTACGGGCGGAACGCTTCCTGGACGGCCTTCGCCATCGCCACCTCGTCGCCGGACACCGTGGCGAGCGCGGTCGGCCCCTCGAGCAGCGACTTCAGCTCGGGGCGCTCTGCCTCATCGGCCGCGATCTTCAGCAGGCGGTTCTTCGCCACCTGCAGCTGGACGCCCCGCTCGCGCAGCGTCCGGCGCACGACCTGCATGTCCTTCACGCGCAGGCCGCGGTAGTCGGCGACGGCCACCGCCGAGCTGCTGCGCAGCAGCTGCACGAGCTCGGCCACCGCCTGCCTCTTCTCCTCGGTCGCCATCGCGCCTCCTTCTCCTCGTCACAAAATGAAAGGCCCCCGCACGCTTCCGCACGAGGACCGATGGCGCCGCTCGCGCGTCGCCCGTTCGTTCGTGCCTCGGCGTGCCGCCGGCTCGTTGGCCGGCGATTGGCCCGGGGCTCTCACCCGGCGCACATCGCTGTCTTCGGCTTCTTCGATTTCGCGGCGCGTCCGCGTCCCGGAGCATCGCCTCCGACGTTCGGGTCTCAGGCGGCCGCAGCCGCGAGCGCGGACGGGATGTCGATCCGGACGCCGGGTCCCATGGTGGGCGCAAGCGTCAGGGTGCGCAAGTACGTCCCCTTCGCGCCCGACGGCTTGGCGCGGTTCACCGCGTCGACGAGGGCCGCCACGTTCGCCGCGAGCTGCTCGGCGGAGAAGCTCACCTTTCCGATCGGGACGTGGACGATTCCCGCCCGGTCGACCTTGAACTCGACCCGGCCGGACTTCACCTCGCCGACCGCGCGCTCGATGTCGAACGTCACGGTCCCCGACTTCGGGTTCGGCATGAGGCCACGCGGCCCGAGCTTGCGCCCGAGCCGGCCGACCATCCCCATCATGTCGGGCGTCGCGATGGCGACGTCGAAGTCGAACCAGCCGGCATCGACCTTCTTGACGAGGTCGTCGCCGCCGACCTCGTCGGCGCCGGCACGGAGCGCCTCCTGCGCCTTCTCGCCCTGAGCGAAGACGACGACGCGCGTGGTGCGCCCGGTGCCGTGCGGCAGCACCACGGTCCCGCGCACGAGCTGGTCGGCGTGCCGCGGGTCGACGCCCAGGCGCAGGTGCGCCTCGACCGTCCCGTCGAAGCGGCTCAACGACACCCGGGGCAGCAGCTCGGCGGCCTCGGCCAGCGGGTAGCGGCGCTCGCGGTCGACCAGCGCCAGCGCCTCGCGGTACTTCTTTCCGTGCTTCGGCATCAGACGACCTCGATTCCCATGGAGCGCGCGGTCCCCTCGACGATCCGCATCGCCTGCTCCACGTCGTTCGCGTTCATGTCGCGCATCTTCAGCTCGGCGATCTCGCGGACCTGGTCGCGCGTCACGCGGCCGACCTTGTCCCGGTTCGGCTGGGCGCTCCCCGACTCGACGCCCGCCGCTCGCTTCAGCAGCGCGGCGGCGAGCGGCGCCTTCGTGACGAAGGTGAAGGAGCGGTCCTCGAACACCGTGATCTCGGCCGGGACGACGTAGCCGCGCAGCTCCGCCGTCCGCTCGTTGAAGGCCTTGATGAACTCCATGATGTTGATCCCGTGCTGGCCGAGCGCGGGACCCACCGGTGGTGCCGCCGTGGCGGCTCCGGCCGGTGCCTGCACCTTCAGGACGGTGCGGATCTTCATTGCCATGCCTTACCTCCGAGGTCCAAGCGGGGCAGTTCGCGCCCCTCCCTCTCCTT
>DATADA010000047.1:0-3216 GCA_036258775.1 Candidatus Limnocylindria bacterium
TGCTCGGCGACGCCTTCGACCTGTTCTGGAAGGCGAACAGCCGCAACGCCCGCCTGTTGCGCCGCTACGCCGCCGCGCCGGGCGAGAGCACCCGCGGCTCGTGGGCCATCGTCCTGGCCGTCGTCGGGATCGGCCTGGCGATCGTCGTGCTAGTCGCGTGGGCGGCGATCTGGCTCATCGGCCAGCTCGCTGCTGCCCTCGGCTGATCGGGCTCGGTCGTCCTCCGGCGGACCGGAGGTGCTCTGCGCAGGGTCGTTCGGCAGGAGCGCGGCGATCTCCACAGCGTCCGGCCGGTTCTGTGGATAACTCCCGTGGATAACCGGCAGAGCTCGCGCCGCGCAGCGGGCAGACTGCCGGCGCGAGGGCGGAGGGCACACGCCCCACGCGCACGGCCGGCGGTGTGGTCGCACACTGCCGGCCTCTCCACGCTCGGGTCCGGCGGCGACGGGTGGACCGGACGGGCTGGCCGGCGCCGATGCGAAGTGCGGCCGATGGTGCGTGCGAGCGACAGAGAGCCAACGATCGACGACCGCGCGCTCGAAATCGGTTGAGTGCGTACAGAATCCCGGGCACCATGGGTGTCGGAGCGGGAGGCGGGCACTCGGCGCAAGGAGGCCAAGCCTCCCCGGCCGGACCTCCCGCTCCGCCCCTCCCCGGCAGCAAAGGGTGTGCCGCGTACCCCGGCCCCAGCCAAGAAAAGTGCACAAAGTGCAACTTTTGGGATCGCCGCGCCGCGGATCGTTGCCCGCCCGGAGAAGCGAACGCAACGCCGCAGAGACGAGGCCGCCCGGTCGCGCGGGGGGCACTTCCCGGCGCCGGGCGGACTCGTCAGCTGAAGATTAGCGTCAGCAACTATCGCCGGCAACCGGCGTCCTGCACAAATCCGCACAAATCTGCGCGAGATATCACATAAATACTTGAGTCGCCGCGTCTTTGCGGGCACCATGGCGCGACCGGGGCGGGGGGCGTGTGGCACTCGTCGCCCGAACGGCGACGGCCGTGACGGCGGCGACGCTCCCCGCTCCGGGGTCGACCCGCGCCGCGCCCCGGAAACGCCGACGCCGGACGCGGCTGCCAACCGGGTCCGGCGTCACGGGCCAACTGAGTGGTGAGCGCCCAGGGATTCGAACCCTGAACCGGCTGATTAAGAGTCAGCTGCTCTGCCGTTGAGCTAGGCGCCCGGAGCGATGATGCCGGACGGTCGGGGGAGGGTCAACTCGCAGCGGCGAGGCGGCTCCCGGTCCGCGTGTGTCAGACCGCGGGTGGCCCGGGCCCGCCGTTTGGCTCCGGCGCGCGTCCGTAGTGAGTGTCGAGGAACTGCCGGATGGCGTCGATGTTCGGCTCGTCGAGATTGAGCACGTAGCGCCACGCCGTGACCGCGATCGGCGTGTCGAGCGGCTCGCCGTCCCACGGGGAGAGGATCACCTTGTAGCGGGTGGAGCTGACCTGGGTGTTGACGTAGTCGCGCAGCTCCTGCACAGCCGGCTCCGCCAGCTCCTCGGCGTCGTACCAGATGACGATGCCGCCGTGCTCGAGGTTGTGGATGGCGACGGTGGGATCGAGCGGCGTCTCGTAGACGCCCCACTCCCCGGGTGTCGCGTTGTGGCAGCCCGAGGTCGGCGGATTCGAGGAGTAGTTGCCCGGCTCGCACTGCGGGATGTGCGCGCCGCCGTCGTCGGCGACCGCCCGGCCGGCGAACGGGCTCGGTCCTGATCCTGCTAGCAGCAGCCAGATCACCACGGCGACGACCGCCGCGGCCGCCAGGCCCGCGAGCAGCCAGATGCGCCAGTCCACGGCGCCGATGCCCGGCGAGGGCGCATCGAGGCGCCGCTGGAGCTGGCTGGCGGATGCGCGACGTCGCTGGACGTTCGCGGTGCGGCGTTTGGCCATCGGCGCGGAAGGATAGCCGAGGCACGCGACGGAGCCGGAGCGCGCACGGGCGTCGGCTAGAATCGCCGGGCTCCGGAACCGAGCGCCGGCGACACCTCAGGAGGACCGATGACCCAGCAGCCAGCCCCGCGCGAGAGCCTGTTCGGGCTCGCGAAGCAGCTGATCGGCGGGAGCATCCGGCTCGCCCGGCTGGAGGTCCAGCACGGCAGGCAGGAGGTCGCCGAGATGCTGCGCGAGACGCGCGGCGGCGCGGTGCTCCTCGCCGTCGCGGCCGCGCTGGTCCTGCTCGCGCTGATCGCGTTCGTGGCGTTCCTGATACTCGGCATCTCGGCGCTGACCGGCCTTCCGGACTGGCTGATCGCGTTGATCGCCTTCGTTGTGTTCGGGATCGCTGCCGCGCTCGTCGCCAGGTCGGGGCTGGGCAAGATCAGGATCGGTCCGCCGCAGGAGACGATCGCATCGGTCAAGGAGGACATCGCATGGGCGAAACGCTTGCTGAGACGCGACTAGAAGTCGAGCGTCAGCGGGCGGAGCTCCAGGGCACGGCGGACCGCCTGCGCGCCCGCGCGCAGCGCACGTTCGACCTGCGGGCCAAGTTCCGCGAGAACCCCACGCTCTTCATCGGGCTCGGCGCAGGCGCCGTCTTCCTGGCCGTCGGTGGGCCGGTGCGAATCGCGCGCCTCGCCCGCCGGCGACTGCGGCCGACGACCCAGGAGCGCGCCTACGATTCGCTTCCGAAGCCGCTCCAGAGCTGGGTCGACAGCCTCGCCGGGACGGTCGGCCCGAAGGCGGAGCAGGCGCGCCAGGCACTCTCCGAGGAGCTCGTGAAGTGGCGGCACGAGCCGCTGCGTGACAGGAAGGCTCGCAAGGAGCTGGCCAAGGCGATGGTGGAGGGGCCGCCAGGGCCCGGCCGCACCAGCTGGAAGGCGTTCGAGGCGGCCGCGGCGATCCTGTCCGCCGCGCTCGCCCGGAAGGCGGTCGAGCGCTTCCTCTCCGGTGAGCCGCCGATCGGTATCCACCCCGCGCTCGACGCCGCCGGGACCGCCGGCGGCGCCGCGAAGCCCGACCCCGAGCGGGCCGCCGACGATGCGACCCGGCCACCGGAGGAGCGCGCGACGTACTCGTCGATCTCCCGCGATTGACGCGCCGGTCGCCGCCCCGGCCGGCGGGGACGTGGCAGCGGACGCGGTACACTGCGACCGCGCCGTCCTCGACCTGGGGCGAGTGGCGGAACGGCAGACGCGCCAGCCTTAGGAGCTGGTGTCGCAAGACGTGCGAGTTCGAATCTCGCCTCGCCCACCATCTGGCGCGGCCCGATCCGCGCCG
>DATADA010000048.1:0-8820 GCA_036258775.1 Candidatus Limnocylindria bacterium
CCCGGCCGCGACCCCGACTCCCGGCGCGCCGCAGGCGCAGGGCGCCGTCCGGAGCCCCACCCCGACTCCCGCCGGCCCCGGCGACCAGCCCATGTCGCCTCCTGCGGCGAGCCCGTCGCCGGCGCCGGCGACGCTGACGTGGCCGGTCCCGGGCGGCGAGGTCAGCCAGCCCTTCCACGCCGGGCACCTGGCCGTCGACGTCGCCGCGGCGGAGGGCTCCCCGGTGGTCGCCGCCGACGGTGGGGTGGTGACGTGGGCCGGGTGGCGCGACAACGGCGGTGGGCTCGTCGTCTCGATCGACCACGGCAACGGGATCGTCACCGTCTACAACCATCTCGGCTCGATCGCGGTCGCCGCCGGCCAGCCGGTCGCGCGCGCCCAGCAGATCGGCGGCGTCGGGTGCACCGGCATCTGCACCGGGCCGCACGTGCACTACGAGGTCATCGTCGGCGGCGTGTCGGTGAACCCGCTGCGCCATCACTAGTCGGCCGACGGCCACGGCGCCCGCCGCGCGCGCCGGTATCCTTCGGCCTCGCATGTTCGTCGACCGTGCCCGGATCCACGTCAGGGCGGGGGCCGGAGGTGATGGCGCCGCCTCCTTCCGGCGCGAGGCGCACGTGCCGCGCGGGGGACCGGACGGCGGCGACGGAGGGCGTGGCGGGGACGTGGTGCTCGTCGCCGAGGCCGGCATGACGACGCTCTCGGAGCTGCATCGCCACCCGCATCACCGCGCGGAACCGGGCGGCCGGGGCGCCGGCAAGCGCGCACACGGGCGCGACGGCCGGGACACGGTCCTGCGCGTGCCGCCCGGCACGGTCGTGCGTCGCGCGGACGGGGAATGGCTCGGCGAACTGCTCCGTCCCGGCGACCGGCTCCGCGTTGCGGTGGGCGGCCGCGGCGGCCGCGGCAACGCCCACTTCGCCACTCCCACCCACCGGGCACCGCAGCACCACGAGAAGGGGGAGCCCGGCGAGGAGGGCTGGCTGCAACTGGAGCTGAAGCTCATCGCGGATGCCGGACTGGTCGGCGCGCCGAACGCCGGCAAGAGCAGCCTGCTGGCCGCGCTGACCGCGGCGACGCCGCGCATCGGCGCCTACCCGTTCACCACCGTCGCACCGAACCTCGGGGTGCTGGACCTCGACGGAGACGTCACCGCCGTGATCGCCGATGTGCCGGGCCTGATCGAGGGCGCCCACGCCGGTCATGGGCTCGGCCACGAGTTCCTCCGCCACGTCGAGCGGACGCGCGTCCTGATCGGCGTGATCGACGGGGCCGACGACGACCCGCTCGGCGCGTGGGATGCCGTGGTCGACGAGCTGCGCCTGCACGACCCGGCACTCGTCGAGCGGCCGACCCGGCTCGTCGTCACCAAGCTCGACCTTCCCGACGTGCGCGCCGCGTGGCCCGCGCTGCGTGCACGGCTGCGCGAGCGCGGTCAGGACGCGATCGGCGTCTCGGCCCACGACGGCACGGGCCTGGACGACCTGCGCGCCGCCGTGCGCGACGCCCTCGCCGAGGCGGATCGGCGCGAGGCCACGATGGGCGCGGCCGCGCCGGGTGTCCGTGTCCATCGGTTCGACCCGCTCGACGCGGGATGGCAGGTCGTCGCCGAGCCCGATGGGCTCAGGATCCGCGGGCGTCGGATCGAGGCGACGGCGGCGCGCACCGACTTCGAGAACCCCGAGTCGCTCGAGCGCTTCCAGCGCCAGCTGGAGCGGATGGGGATCGAGGAGGAGCTGCGCCGGATGGGCGCCCGGAACGGGACGACCGTCCGCATCGGACCCGCCGAGCTCGAGTGGACGGACGACGAGTGAGGACCGCGACGGAGGCGCTGCCGGCCGTCGAGGCAGGGGCGCGGGATCGGACGCGCGTCGGCGTGCTCGGCGGAACCTTCGATCCGCCGCACGTCGGCCACCTGTGGCTCGCGGCCCTCGCGGCGGACGAGCTGTCGCTCGACAGGGTGCTGTTCATGCCGGCCGGCCGGCCGCCGCACAAGCGTCGCCGAAGCATCTCCTCCACCACCGACCGGCTGCTGATGACGCGCCTGGCAATCGCCGGCGAGCCGCGGTTCGAGCTGTGCCCGATCGAGATCGAGCGACGAGGGCCCTCGTTCACCGTCGACAGCATCGCGGAGCTGCGGCGGGCGTACCCCGACGCGCACCTCTTCCTGGTCATGGCGGCCGACTCGCTCGTCCAGATCGACACCTGGCGGGAGCCGGATCGCCTGCTGACCCTGGCCGAGTGGGCGGTCGGTCCGCGTCCCGGCGCCGTGCTTCCGGGACGGGACGCGCTCCGCCGCCGGTTCGGCGCGGCGGCGTCGAAGATCCATCTGCTGTCCGGCCCGGCACTCGAGCTGTCGGCCTCGAGCATCCGCCGGCGGGTGGCGGCCGGGCGGACCATCCGGTACCTTGTCCCGCGCGCCGTCGAGGAGCACATCACCGAACGGGGGCTGTACCGCCGGTCGTGATCCGCCGCCGCGCCGAGCCGAGGAGGCGATTGCTGGACGCACCGATTCCACGCCGCGACGAAGCCGATCCCGCCGATCTCGCACACCGCATCGTCGAGATCGCGTCGGACAAGAAGGGGAGCGACATCGTCATGCTGCGGACGGCGGAGCTGACGACCATGGCGGACTACTTCGTCATCTGCTCCGGGCGCAGCGACCGGCAGGTGCAGGCGCTGTCGAGCGCGATCATCGAGGAGCTGCGGGAGCTCGGTGTGCGACCCCTCGGGGTCGAGGGGCTGGAAACGGCGCGCTGGGTGCTGATCGACTTCGGAGCGGTGATCGTGCACGTCTTCGCTCCGGACGAGCGCGAGTACTACGGCCTGGAGCGACTGTGGAGCAAGGCGACGCCGGTCGTGCGGGTGGTCTGACGCAGGCGGGCGGGGCGCCGCCCGATCGTCAGCGGGGAGGGGTACGAGCGGGTCAGCCGGTCGTCCCATTGAGCGGCCGGCGCCGGCCCGCGCATCCTCGGCGGGTGATCGAGAGCCGACCCCCGCGCGCGGTGGAGGCGTGTCGCTTCTGTGGCGGCACCCTGCGGTCGAGCGTGTACGACGCGACCTTCCGCGACGAGGTCTCCGACCAGGAGCGGCTCTTCTTTGCCATTCCCGGGGCGCTGTGCATCCCGTGCCGGCAGCTCTACGTCGACCAGCAGCTGATCGGCATCCTGGGCCTCGACGGCGCTCGCTGCACGTTCGCCATCGAGTCCGATCGCACCCTTCGGCCCGACGCGGCCTGACCCACTGCCTGACCGGCTCCCCGCCACGCCTAGCGCGCGTCCCGGGTCGCGCCCAGCACGTGTTCGCCGAGCCACGCGGCGAGTGCCGGCTCGGGATCCACGGCGTTCGTCTTGATCGCGACGTCGGCATCGAACAGCCCGCGCAGCATCCGCTCCAGCTCATCGCCGCGGTAGCGGCGCGACGCCTCCGCGACGCGCTCCGCCGCCCGGGCGTTGCCGCGCCCGACCCTCCGCGCCAGCTCGCCGGGCGGGGCCCCGGCGGCGAGCAGCTCGCGGGCGACGATGAGGTCCGCGATGCGGCCCGCCAGCGCGGCCATGATGCGCAGGACCGGCTGCCCCTCGCGGAGCGCCCGCGCCAGCGCGGTGGCGGCGGCCGCCGGATCCCGCCGATCGATGGCGTTGCTGATCGCGTAGAGCGATGCCGGACGCGTATCGGCGGTGAGCGCATCCACGTCGGCCGCGGTGATGGCGCGGCCCTCGGCGTACGTCCCCAGCTTGCGCAGCTCGGCGTCGGCCAGGCGCGTCTGCTCGCCGCGCTCGACGTCGGTCTCCCACATCGCGCCGCCCACCCGCTCCGCCAGACGAGCCGCGGCGGCCGGCTCGATCGTCACGCCGATGCTCTTCGCGTGCGCCACGATCCAGCCACGCAGCTCGCCGCGCCGCGGTGCGACCACCTCCTCAACCTCGCCGCCGCGCGCGCGGACGGCATCCGCGACGCGGCGGAGCAGGGCCTGAGGCCGCCCCACCTCGCGGCTCGCCTGCTCCTCGGCGAGGACGAGCGCCGCACCGGCGGGAAGCCCCGCGACGAGCGCGACCAGGCGGTCGGCGGCCGCGCCGGAGCGGCCGGCGGCACGGAGCGGCTGGCGCAGCACGGCGAGGTGCGGCCCGAACAGCGCCACGGTCGACGCCGCGAGCCGGGCGCGGTCGATGGCCGGCTCGTCCGGGCTCCGCTCGGGGACCACCTCGGTGCGCTCGGCCGCGTCGATGCGCCGGGCGAAGGCCTCGATCGCCTGGCCGATCCTGAACCCGTCGTCGCCGTGCAGCAGCAGGAGCCGCGCGTCGTCGCTCACCCTGACCCCGTGGCGAGCCCGCGAACGATCGGGTCGCGCTCCCACGCGGCGCGCAGCCGCTCGACGACCGCATCCACCGGCAGCTCGAGCAGGTCCGCCAGCTCATGTTCGAGCGCCTGCGCCGGCCGTCGCGCCGCTTCGATCGAGGCGCGATGCTCCGCGTGGCGCCGGATCATGTCGTCGAGGCGCTCGTCGACGGTGACGAACGACTGGGCCACGTGACGGTCCGCGATCGCCACGATCACCGATGCCCAGCCGCGCGGGAAGCGCTCGTCGTCGAGCAGGCACCCGAGCGGGTGCGAGGCCACCGGCGGCCCGAGCTCCGGGTATCCCAGCTCGGCGAGCCGCGCCGCCCCGACGAGGCCGTGCTCGCCGCCCCGCGTTCGGATCTCGGGCTTGTCCACGTCGTGGAGGAGGGCGGCGGCCTGGACCAGGCGCTCGTCCAGCGTGACTCCGGCGTCGGCAACCAGCCGGGCGGCGGCGGTCGCGACCGCGCGGACTCCCTCGGAGTGGCGGACGATCCCCGCCGGGAGCTCGAACTCGGTGAGCAGATCGCGGGCGCGGGCGAGGTCGGGCACAGCCACGCCGCGATGCTACCCGTGGTCGGGCCGTGGGCGCCGCTGGCGAACGTCGCGCCGCGGGCCGCGATCGGGCCCAGGGTCCGCCCGCCGCCGTGGACCCAGAGCCGCGCTCCGTCGCTGGTGACCTCCACCGCGCCGTCGCGGTCGGTACGCAGCACCGCGATCGGTCCCGCCGACGCCAGCGCATCCAAAGTCGCGGAGCTGGGATGGCCGTACTCGTTGTCGCGCCCGCAGCTGATGACCGCGACCCGCGGCGCGACCGCTTCGAGGAGCGCCGGCGTGGTGGATGACTCGGATCCGTGGTGGCCGACCTTGAGCACGTCGGCCGGCGGAAGACGGTTCCCGGCGGCCAGACGCGTCTCGACCGGGGCCTCCGCGTCGCCGGTGAGCAGCACGCTGAATGCATCGTGGCGCAGCACCGCCACGATCGACGCGTTGTTGATGTCCCCGTCCGGCAGCGGGGCGCGCGCCTCTTCGGCGGAGGGATACAGCACCTCGAGCCCGGTCCTCGGCCCGAGCGCGATGCGCGTCCCGGCATGCGCGACGGCGAGCCGCCCCCCGGGCTCGGCCGCCGCCGCGGCCAGGAAGCGCGCGTAGGCGGGGTTGTCGTAGGGCACTCCGGCGTGGACCACGAGCCCGACCCGGTGGCGGGCCAGGACCTCGATGAGACCGGCGATGTGGTCCTGGTGCGGATGGCTCAGCAGGATCACGTCGATCCGGCGCTGCCAGAAGGGCAGTGCCGCGCCGAGGCGCCGGAGCGTGACGTCCGGGTCCGGTCCCCCGTCGACCAGCAGCGTGGTGCCGTCGTCGGTCTCGGCCACGATCGCGTCTCCCTGTCCGACGTCGAGCGCGGTCAAGTGGAGCCTTCCGTCGGGCAGCGTCGCCAGCGTGAGGATGCCGACCGGCACCGCGCTCGCCCCCAGCAGGCGCGTCGGTCGCGCGAGCCAGCGCGCCGCGTGAGCCGCCGCACGAGCCGCGTGCGCGATGGGTGAGGGGCGGCTGCGCCGCAACCGAAGCGCGGCGACGGTCGGCGCCGGAGGAGCCTGGCCCACCGACCCCCGCGTGAGCGCCCAGGCCGCGACGAGCATCGCGTACCAGGCCAGTGCCAGCCAGCCGGGCGCGGCCAGCGACACTGACGCGAACGGCAGGCCGGCGGCCAGCTTGCCGGCGGCGGTCATCGCCGCCAGAAGGAGCCATGCGAGGCCGCCGGCCCACCACGCGCCGATGTCGAGCAGCACCGGCACCGGGGCGACCGGCTCGAGAGCGCCGACCGCCGCGGCGGCGGCCGAGGCCGCCATCGCAAGCGGGACCAGCGGTACGACCAGCACGTTGGCGAGCGGGGCGACCAGCGAGAGGCGTTCGAAGCTGCCGAGCACGATCGGCAGCGTCGTCAGCTGCGCGGCGAGCGTCAGTGCCACCGGCTCACGCACCATGGCGGGCAGGCGCGAGAGGCGTCGCGCGATCGGGTCGCCGAGCCAGATGAGCCCGGCCGTCGCCATGACCGACAGCTGGAACCCGACATCCCACAGTACGGCCGGCGCGGCGAGCAGCATGGCGAGGCTGGCGGCCAGCAGCGCGGAGATGGCGTGGGCACGCGATCCGGCGAGCCGAGCCAGCAGGATGGCACCCGCCATCAGGGCTGCTCGGACGACCGACGGCGTGGCGCCCGCCAGCATGACGTACCACGCGATCACGCCCACCCCGAGGAGCGTCGCCGACGCGCGGCCGCCGCGCAGCCGGCGGAGCGGCCGGACGGTCGTGGCCACGATCCCCGCCACGATGGCGATGTTCCACCCGGAGATCGCCACCACATGCGTCAGGCCGGCGGCGGCGAAGGACTCCTCGATCTCGGGTGCGATGCCGGAACGAACACCGAGGAGGATCCCGGCCCCGAGTGCCGCCTCCGGCTCGGGCACCAGCGAGAGGAGGCCGGCGAGCAGGGCGTGACGGGGCGCCGCGACCACCTCCCGCAGCGTGCTCGCATCCCGGGCGGTGACCGCGACCTCGTGAACGTATGCGACGGCGACGATCCCCTGCCGTCCGAGGTAGGCGGCGTAATCGAAGCCCTCGAACGGCTGAGGCGCCTGCAGCGAGGCGGTGAAACGGATGCGGTCACCCGGCGCGACCGCGGCCGTGCGCGGCAGCCAGACGAGGACCCGGGCCGCGATGGCGCGACCGGCCCCGGCGCCGGCGACGACCCGCTCGATCACGACCTGCTGCCGCTCGCCGCGCGGCCGTGGATCGTCGACGACCGTGCCGGCGATCACCGTCTCGGCGCCCGTCATGAGCTGGTCCACCGTCTCGGCGTCCGCCGGCCTCGCTGCCGGCGCGCGCGCCAGGCCGACGCTGAGCGCGACCAGGAAGGCGGCGCCGAGGAACGGCGCCGCGGACGGGCGCCGGCCGCCTCGGAGGGCGAAGGAGGCCGCGACGAGGGCCGCCGCGGCGCCCACCGTCGGACCGACTGCTGCGGCTGGAACGGCACCGGCGTCTCCGCCCAAGATGCCGAGCGCCACGCCGGCGGCGAGAGCGGGCAGGAGCAGCTGGCGAGCCGCCATGGGGTCAGCCGGCGGTGGCCAGGTCGGCGATCTTCTCGAGCTGCCCCCGGTTCAGGACGCCGCGCTCCACCGCCTGTTCCAGCGACGTGAACGGCGCCTCCTCGCGCGCCGCGACGATCTTCTGCACCGTGACCGGGCCGATCCCCGGGAGCGCGTCGAGCTCCTCCGGCGAGGCCGTGTTGAGGTCGACCGCCCCGCCGTCGCCGTCGTCTGGCGCTGCCTCTCCGGCGCTCGCGGTTGTGGAGGTCGGCGCGTCGGCCTCGCCCGCGACCGGCACGTACACCTGCTGCGCGTCGCGCAGCGGCTCCGCCAGGTTGAGCGCGTGCGCGGCGGCCCGAAGGTCGGCGGTCGGTCCGTAACCGCCCGCGGCGGCGATGGCATCGGCCACGCGGGCTCCGGGCGGCAGGCGCCGGACCCCCGGGCTGGCGACCCCGCCCTCGACGTCGACCACGATGTGCCCGGTTTCGGCCGCCGGCGAGGCCGCGATCTGCACGGCGGGTTCGGGGCCGACGGCAGCCGGGGAGCCGCCCGCCAACGCCACGACGGACGGTTCGCTGCCGACGGCCGGCGAGCCGCCGGAGGCGACGAGCAGCCAGCTGGCGACGGCGGCGAGCACCAGGCATGCCGCGGCGCCGGCCAGGAGAAGGCGATCGAGAACGGTCATCGTCGCGTCACCGAGGAGGCGAGCAACGAACGAGGGACGGGCCAGTCGGACTGGAGCTGCGTCCGAGGCCCGGTGCCCGGGCACTCGGCACCCGGCCCCGGAAGCAGGTGGCGCAGCCTAGCGGAGGGCCGCTTACCGGGCGATTACCGCGCGCTCACCGCGGCGAGCCCCTCCGTCTCGGCGGTCAGCCGGCGGAGCTCCTCGATGGCGGCCGCCAGGTCTTCCGACGAGCGCCCGAGCGCTCCGAGCGCCGCCTCGATACGGCCGGTGACGTCGCTCGGCGCCAGTGCGAAGCCGCCGACCAGGCGCGTCGCGCCCTTCTCGTTGAGCAGGTAGCGACGGTCGAGCGCGAACAGCGCCTGCACGATGACCGAGGCCGCCCGCCACAGGCACCCGGCCACGTACGCGACGTCCCCGCGCGTGGCCGGCTTGGCGGCGACGTCCAGCGCGAACCACGCCTCCCAGAGCTCGGCGAGCTTGGCGGTGCGCAGTGCCTCCGGGTAGGGGAGCGCCCGGGCGTGGAGCTCGGCGAAGTGGCCGGCGCCATCGTCGAGGGCGATCCCATAGGCCATCTCGCCGGCGTACATCTGCGGCTGCCAGCCGAACGGGTGACCGGGCTGGTAGTGGAGCGGCGAGGCTCCCCGACGGACGTCGTCGATCGCACCTGCGACGGCGCCGATCTCGCGGTACAGCCAGTCGACGCGGCGGCCC
>DATADA010000049.1:0-6000 GCA_036258775.1 Candidatus Limnocylindria bacterium
GGATTCGCTCCGCCACGAGGCGCGTGACGTCCGGCGGCACGACCCGGTCCTGGCCGCCGGCCAGCACGAGGGTCGGTGCGCTGATCTCGCCGAGCCGGTCGGTCACCCAGCTGCTCGGGTCGAGCGTCGCGCGCAGCTCGCCGATGAACCGCTCCGGGGTCGCCGGCCGCGGCTGGAGACGCGCCGCGGTCGCAAAGCTCGCCGACTCGGCCTCGTCGCCGGCCTTCATCGCCTGCGCCATCGAGGCGAAGAACTCCGCCCAGCGGCCTGCCTCGGCCATCTGGATCCACGAGCTCATCCGCGGCGCCATCGGCGAGTCCGGCGCGGTCTCGGACGCCACCGAGGCGAGCGCCATCCGGCTGACGAGGTCCGGCCGATCCACCGCCAGCCACAGGCTGATCCGCCCGCCTCCGGACTCCGCCTCGATCGCGACCGGCCAGAGGCCGAGCTCACCGAGCGCCGTGGCGACCGCGTCGGCCACCAGCCGGGGGTGCATCAGCCGCTCGGCGTCGCGCGGCTCGTCGGGGATCGGCCTGCCGAGGACGGTGACGCCCCGGCGCTCGGTGCGCCGCTCCCAGCGTCGCGCCAGCACCTGCTCAGTCCCGGCCAGCGGGCGCAGCCCGGTCTCCACGCCGCCCAGCACGAGCAGCGGGACGCCCTTCCCCCCGGGAAGGGTCAGCGCCTCGATCCGCCCGTCGCGAAGCGGGATCACCCGCGCCGACGGAACCCGCTCGCCACCCACCACCCGGGATCGTGACACGGCGGATGGGTCAAGAGGCGCCCGGATCCGCCTCCGGCCCGCGGGCGAGGCCCTGCTAGCATCGGAGGATGACCCACGACCCCGCGGGAATCACGCGCGAGCAGGTCGAGCACGTCGCCCGCCTGGCGCGACTGGCACTGACCGATGAGGAGCTCGACCGGATGCAGGCGCAGCTCTCGCGGATCCTCGACGCGATCGGCGTGCTGCGCGACGTCGACACGAGCGAGGTCGGCCCGACCGCTCAGGTCATCGCCCTGGAGAACGTGATGCGGGACGACGAGCCGCGGCCCGGCATCTCGACGGAGGCCGCGCTCGCCAACGCACCGCTGCGCGACGGTGCCTTCGTCCGCGTGCCGACCGTCCTCGACGAGGGCCGATGAGCCGCGTCCGTGTGCCGGCGGTCCACCCGGTGGACGCAGCGGCCACGAACGCGCGCGAGCAGGGGCGATCCCGGCCGCACGGTTCACCTCCTCGACGACCGGGCCAACGAGTCGTCCCCGAGCAGCGCCGCCTGGCCGAGACGTCCAGTGGCTGAGACGGACGCCACGGCTGCGGTCAACGACGGGCCGCTCCCCCTCGCCGACCGCACGCTGAGCGACGCGGCGGAGCTGCTGCGGCGCGGCGAGGTGACCAGCCGCGAGCTGACCGAGCGCTGTCTGCGGCGCATCGAGCGGGACGGGGAGCGGCTCAACACGTTCCTCGCGCTCCAGCCGGAGCGGTCGCTCGCCGCCGCCGACGCGGCGGATCGGGCGCTGGCCCGGGGCGACGGCGAGGCGCGCCCGCTGCTCGGCATCCCGTACGCGCTGAAGGACATCTTCGTGACCCGCGCGCTCGACGACGAGGGCAGGCCGATCCCCGGCGCCACGCCGACCACGGCGGGGAGCCGGATCCTCGCCGGCTACCGCTCGCCCTACGCCTCGGACGCCGAGGAGCGGCTGGACCGGGCGGGGGCCGTGCTGCTCGGCAAGACGAACTGCGACGAGTTCGCGATGGGAAGCAGCAACGAGAACAGCGCGTTCGGCCCGGTGCGCAACCCATGGGAGGAGGCCACCGTCCCGGGCGGCAGCAGCGGCGGCTCGGCGGCGGCGGTGGCGGCGGGAGAGGCCTTCTTCGCGCTCGGGACCGACACCGGCGGGAGCGTCCGCCAGCCGGCCGCGCTGAGCGGCATCGTCGGCATGAAGCCGACCTACGGCCGCATCAGCCGTTACGGCATGGTGGCCTTCGCGTCGAGCCTCGACCAGTGCGGTCCGTTCACGCGCAGCGTGCGCGACATGGCGCTCGTGCTCGGCGCGCTGGCCGGGCACGACCCCCGCGACGCGACAAGCGTCGACACGCCGGTGCCGGACTACGCCGCCGCGCTGGCCGGGGAGATCGCCGGCATGCGGATCGGCGTCCCGCGCGAGTACTTCGTCGCCGGCATGGAGCCGGGCGTCGAGCGGACGGTGCGCGAGGCCATCGGGCTGCTGGAGGGACTCGGCGCGGAGACCTGCGAGGTGAGCCTGCCGTCCACCGACAAGGGGCTGGCGACCTACTACATCATCGCGCCGGCCGAGGCATCGGCGAACCTGGCGCGCTACGACGGCGTCCGGTACGGCGCGTCGGCCGGAGGCGACGAGCTGTGGGCGACCTACTTCCGGACGCGGGGGGACGGTTTCGGCGCGGAGGTGAAGCGGCGGATCATGCTCGGGACCTACGCCCTGTCGGCCGGCTACTACGACGCCTACTACCTCAAGGCGCAGCAGGTGCGGACGCTGATCAAGGCCGAGTTCGACCGGGTCCTGGCCGATGTCGACGTCCTGGTCGCGCCCACCTCGCCCGGCGTCGCCTTCCCGATCGGCGCCAAGGTCGACGATCCGCTGCTCATGTACCTCAACGACGCCTGCACCCTGCCCGTCAACATCGCGGGGCTGCCCGGCATCTCCGTGCCGTGCGGTCTGGCGGACGGCCTGCCGGTCGGGCTGCAGTTCATCGGGCGAGCCTTCGACGAGGCGACGGTCCTCCGCGTCGCGGACGCCTACGAGCGCGCGGCCGGGTTCGACGCGCTCCGGCCGCCCACCGCCCGCGGCTGACCGCCGCAGCAGCCACCGGGCGCCGTCGGGCTGCCCGGCGCTGCACGATCGCTTCGCCGTGGCCGGGCGGGGCCGGGACCGGCCGGAGCGACCGATAGACTCCCGCGAGATGGCCGAGATCAGCCACGTGCGGATGGGTGTGCCCGAGCAGGCGACGCTGAACCGGCTGCTCCGCGAGGGCGGCGCTCAGGCGTTCCCGCAGTGGCTCTACGCCGAGCCGGCGCCGGAGCCGACGATCGCCTGGTGGGGCGTGCGTGGCGCGCCGCTTCAGCTGCTCGATCCGCCGGCCGACCCGGCACGTACCCGGCTCTTCCCGAGGCCGTTCGACGACTGGGGCGAGGCGCCCCGTGGGCTCGTCCTGGTGACCGCGGACTCGGAGCGCGCGGCACGGGAGCTCGCGCCCGCGCTCCGAACGGGGTGGCTGGACGCCGGAGAGGACGACCTCCTGGCCGCCCGCTGCCGCCGCACGCCGGTCGGCCGGGCGGTGCTCGTCCTGGGCGAGCCATCGGCCGCCGACGGTTACGCGGCCCGATGCCTGGAGCGGGACGGGGAAGGGCCGATCGCCGTCGCCCTCGACGGCACCACCGCGGCCGGCAGGACGGTCCTCACCAACCCGGTCGACGGCGGGACCGCCACGTACGTCCGCATCGGGCCCGGCGCGTCCCCGACCTTGATCTTCCTGCCCGCCCGGTGACGGGGGTTGACTCTGCCCCTGGGGCAGCCCGCAGGCAGCCGCGGACGAGCCGTTCTGCGACATCGCCTTCCCGGTGCGGCAGGCCCTCTAGCCGCGCCGCTCGGCCGGCCCGTGCAGCTGACGGCGCGCGTCGACCAGCCGCTGGACGAGGGTCACCAGCGCGCCGGCGCCGATGATCAGCGCGGCCCCGGCAAGAGGCGCGTCGGAGCCGGCGACGAGGGCGACGGGCGCGGCGATCGCCAGCACGCCCATCCGTCCCGGCTTCGACATCACGCCGCCGTACTGGCGGCTGCCGCCCGCCGCCCGGCTCGTGATCCCGACGTAGCTCGCCAGCAGGGCGGCGATCACGGCCGGGAAGGCGAGCCACGGGCCGACGCCCGGCACCCACGCCAGCCCGCCTATGAAAAGCAGGTCCGCGAGGCGGTCGCCAAGCTCGTTCCACATCTCGCCCATCGCATGGGCTCGCGCCGTGCGGCGGGCGACCATCCCGTCGAGCAGGTTGAGCGCGAGCCGCAGGGCGGCGAGCGCAGGGACAGCCAGCAGCAGAGTTGGCACGCCGGGCGACAGCGCCAGGCAGGCGCCGCCGGCGGCGGCGACCGGCACGCCGAGCCACGTGATCAGGTCCGGGCTGACGCGTCGCGCCGCGAGCCGGTCGGCGAGCGGGCCGACCAGGCGCTGCGACGCCGGCTTCAGGCGGTACAGGCCGGTCGGCGGCCCCGGCGTCCCGCTCATCCGGCGTGCTCCCGCCAGAACGCCTCGAGCCGCTGCTCGACCTCCGCCGCGGGCACGTCGGTCAGCGGCTCGCCGAAGACGACCCGGATCCGCCGGAACGGTCGCCACACGCGCGCGCCGACCGGCCATGCCTCGCGCGTCCCGCTGATCGCCACCGGCACGAGCGGCCAGCCGCTGCGTGCGACCACCAGCAGCATCCCGCGCTGCGCGCGCCGCTCGCGGCGGCTGCCCGACGGGTAGAAGAGCAGGCAGCCCCGTTGCTGGGCCGCGAGGCGGCGGCTCCACTCCCGCAGCTCGGTGTAGCGCTGGCGGTCGAAGGCGACCGCCTGCGCCACGAGCGCGGCCGCCGCCGCACGCTCCCAGCGGCGGAAGAAGTAGTCGCGTGCCGCCAGGACCGCCAGGCCGCGGCCATGCCGGCGGGGGAGGGCAGCCAGCACCGCCAGCGTGTCGAGGTGGCTGGCGTGGTTGGCCGCCATGGCGACGCGCGGCAGCTCAGGCGGGCGGCCCACGACCTCGAGACGGAACTGGAGGCGAAACAGCGCGACGGCCAGCGAGCGGCCGATGGCGCGCAGCACCTCGAGCCCGATGTCCGGACCGCGCGGGTAGTCCCCGAGCCGCTCGATGAACGCCCGATCGAGATCCGGCAGGGGCCGGTACTCAAAACGGATGCCGCCGCCGCTCATCAGAAGCGCCCGAACAGGAAGCCCATGCCGTGGACGAAGACCGGGGCGGTGATCATCAGCGAGTTGACGCGGTCGGTGATGCCGCCGTGCCCCGGCAGGAGGCGGCCGAAATCCTTCACGCCGGCGCTGCGCTTGACGAGCGCCATGGTCAGGTCGCCGACCTGGCCGCCGATCCCGACGATGAGCCCGGCGAGGAGCACGCCCCACGGCGGGACGTGCGGGAAGGCGACCGGCGCCTGGACGAAGGTGAGGGCGACCGTGGTCGCCGCGGCGAGGAGCGACCCCTCGAGCGTCTTGTTCGGGCTGAGCGTCGTCCAGCGCCGGCGGCCGAAGCGCTTCCCGAACAGGAACGCCAGCACGTCGTTGAGCTGCGTGGCGAACACGACGTAGAGCAGCGGCCCGATCCCGAAGGGCGTCTGCGCGAGCCACGACAGATGGCCCAGGAAGAAGCCGTAGAAGGTCAGCCCCACCACCGAGAGCGCGAACCACTGCAGCGTGTCGGCGGTGCGGTTGAGCGCGATCGGGACGAGGGTCAGGACGAGGATCGTCCAGAAGGGCGCCACCAGGAACTCGCCGTCGAGCCGCAGGTACGCGGCGAGGTTGATGGCCACGATCCCGGCGTACACGACCAGCACGAACGGCCGCTCGGCGTACAGGCCGCTGACCCGGCCGAACTCCTTGAAGCCGAAGATCGAGATGGCGGTGACGAACAGGGTCCACGCGCCCGCACCCAGCCAGATCGGCACGAGCAGGGCGGGGAGGATGAGGAGCCAGGTGCGCATCGGCGTCCACGCCGCGCCGATGCGAGCGGCGCTCACGACGCCCGCCAGCACCACCATGACGACGAGCGCGGCGGCGGTGTAGGAGCGCAGCGGATCGGCGAGGATCGCCCTGGCGACCTCCATGTCGGCGCTCATCCTGACCGAGCGCACTGCGGCGGCGCTACGGGACGATCGTGCGCCGGGGGCGCGCGCCGGGCCACGCGCTACGCTGGCGCCCGTGACGTCCATGAGCGAGGCCGCGAAGCACGCGGCCGAGGTCGAGCGCTGGCGCGAGGGTCGC
>DATADA010000050.1:0-10533 GCA_036258775.1 Candidatus Limnocylindria bacterium
GTGCGGAGCGAGAGTGCCGCACACCGTGGCGAAATCCTCGACCGCCCGCTCCGGCGGAGTGTCGCGGTTGATGCCCACGTTGACGCCGATGACGAAGCCGGCCGGCAGCGCGGCCCGCGCGCCACCCAGCCGCGCCGCGGCGGCACCGGCGCCCGCGTTGTTGAACCCCATTCGATTGACGAGCGCCTCGTCATCGGTGAGCCGGAAGAGGCGAGGGCGGGGGTTCCCCGGCTGCGGGCGTGGGGTGACGGTACCGACCTCGACGAAGCCGAGCCCGAGCGCGGCCCAGCCGCGCAGCGCCACGGCGTCCTTGTCGAAGCCGGCTCCCAGGCCGATCCGGTTCCGGAAGGCCAGCCCCATGAGCTCGACCGGCGTCCCCGCGGTCTCGGAGCTCGAGACACCCGACGCGAGCGCGCACAGCCTTCGCCCGGCGGCCCGCGAGCCGGCCGCCCGCAGCACGGCGAGCGTCAGGCCATGGATGCGCTCCGGATCGCTCGCGAAAAGGAGCGGGCGAGCTGCGCGGTAGGCGGCGATGCGCCACGCGGCGATGCGCCCGCCGCTCACCCGTCGTGAGCGCGGGGGAACGCCATCTCCGGCGGCCAGACCGGCGGCAGCGGCTCGCCGTCCTCGTCTGTCGCCGGCTGCTGCGGGTCGGGCGACATGAACTCGTGCCACACCTCCACGCCGGCGGCGGGGCGCTCGTCGAGCTCCTTGAGTGCGACGATCCCCTCGAACCGGATCGCGCCGTCGCGACCGTCCTCCGTGCTGAACTCGGCCTCGTACTCCGGGGCGAGCTCGACCGCCCGACCGAGCGCTGCTTCCTCGTCCTCGGCGTCGACCAGGATCACCCGGTCCTCGACGAGGGCCGGATCCCCCTCGTCCACCAGGTACGCGTAGCGCAGCTGGATCGCGTACCAGCCCGACGGGACGACCGGGGCCTCGAGATCCGGGACGCGATCCGGGCTGCCACCCGGCACCGGCGGCATCATCGTCACCGCTCAGGCCTCGCCGGCGGCATCGCCGACGATCGTCTGCGACTGCTCGCGCATGAACTGCTGCACGTAGTACGGGCCGAGCCCGCCCTTGCCCGAGGAGCCCGATCCCTTCCAGCCGCCGAAGCTCTGGATGCCGGGCCACGCCCCGGTCGTCGCGCCCGCGCGGCGGTTCACGTAGACCACGCCCGCCTGGATCGCGTCGAGGAAGCGGCTGATCTCGCCGCCGTCCCGGCTGTAGATGCCAGCGGTCAGGCCGTAGGGCGTGTCGTTTGCCCGCTCGATGGCCTCGTCGAGCGAATCGACCTCGCTGACCGCCACGAACGGCACGAAGAGCTCGTCGCGGAAGAGGCGGTGGTCGGGCGGCAGCCCCGCCACGACCGTCGGCGTCGGGTAGAAGCCGCGCGCGTGCTCCGCGTCGTCGAGCACCTCCCCGCCGGCCAGGACCTCCCCGCCGTCGCGCCGCGCCTCCTCGACCGCGTCGCGGAAACGTCGCAGTGCCCGCTCGTTGATGACCGGCCCCATCCAGTTCTCGCGCCGGGTCGGGTCGCCGACCCGGATCTGCCGTGCCCGCTCCACGAGGCGCTCGGTGAACGCGCGGGCGACCGGGCGCTCGACATAGACGCGGCTCGTGGCGCTGCACTTCTGGCCGTCGAACCCGAACGCGGCGCGCATCACGCCCTCGGCCGCCTCGTCGAGGTCCGCGTGGCGGGTCACGATCGTC
Organism: Candidatus Limnocylindria bacterium; assembly: GCA_036258775.1. Lineage (GTDB taxonomy): Bacteria > Chloroflexota > Limnocylindria > QHBO01 > QHBO01 > DATADA01. Next base: position 1,717 of record DATADA010000050.1, read on the forward strand.
GGGTTCTTGCCGCCCATCTCGCAGATGATCGGGCGCGGATGTTCCCGGGCGAATTCGCGGAACAGCTGCATGCCGACCTCGTACGAGCCGGTGAAGACCATGCCGTCGACCCCCGGGTTCGCGACCAGCTCCGCCCCGACCGTCTCGCCGGGCCCGGTCACGAAGTTGAACGCCCCGTCCGGCAGTCCGGCGTCGCGCAGCGCCTCGCCGAACTTCCACCCCAGCAGTGGCGCATCGCTGGCCGGCTTCAGCACGACGGTATTGCCGGCGATCAGCGCGCCGCCGGCCGGGCCGCCGGCGAGCGCCATCGGGAAGTTGAACGGGCTGATCACCGCGAAGACCCCGTACGGGCGCAGCACCGAGCGCGTGCGCTCGGTGTCGGAGAGCGTGCCCATCGGCCGGGTGAAGCCGTCGTTGCGCTCCATCTCGTCCGCGTAATAGCGCAGCAGGTCGGCCGTCTCCTCCACGTCGCCGAGCGCCTCGAGCCGCGTCTTGCCGACCTCGAGGCTCATCAGGGCGGCGAGATCGAACTGGCGCTCGCTGATGAGATCGGCCGCGCGGCGAATGACCGCCAGCCGATCCCGCCAGTGCGTCGCGCCCCACGTCCGGGCCGTCGCGCGCGCGCCGTCCACCGCATCGGCCGCGTCGCGTCGCGTGCCGACCGGGAAGCGAGCGACGACGATGTCGGTGTCGATGGGCGAGCGGTCGTCGTAGGTCTCGGCGCCGTGGCGCTCCTCGCCGCCGATGAGCATCGGGTAGGTACGGCCCAGCTGGCCGCGCACGCGGTCGAGCGCGGCCTCGAACGCCGCGTGCAGCTCGTCGTTGTCGGCGGACAGGGTGGCGTAGGTGATCTTCATGCGAGGCGTCGCGGTGGCCATGCGGTAGCGGTGCCTCCTGCGCTGCGCGTGCTCCCCGCGGCGGGTGTGCCCGGGTGGACCCTATGGTACCGCCGTGCGCCGGGCAGGCCGAAGGCCAGGCTCCGGGGGGAGAAGAGCCTGGCCTTCGACGCGCTGATGATATGCCGCTCGATTCGCGAACGCAATACACCATTTGCCACGGATTCGGTGGGCCGCGCCCGGTGTGCCGGCGGATTCCGCGTCAGCCGGGCTTCGCGAGGTGGTACAGCCCCAGCTTGAGCTCGAGGGTCGGCGGGTGCGCCGACATGAGGAAGACGCGCCCTCGGTCTCCGTAGAGGCGCGGCAGGAGCTCGTGCGCCGCGTCCTGGTCGCGGAGATCGAGCTTGACGTGGACGACCTTGATCTTGAAGCCGTGGCGCAGCCACCAGCCCGTGCGGCGCTGGGTCGCCTCGCGCGCGTGGGCGACGACCTCGGGCTCGAGCAGCTGCGCCATGTCGTCGCGGCCGTAGTAGCCGATGACGACCAGCCGGCCGCCCGGCCGCAGTACGCGGAGCGCCTCGGCCACCTCGGGCAGCGAGTGGTCGTCGGGCTCGATCGTGCCGGACAGCACGATGTCGACCGCGCCATCGCGGAGCGGCAGCCTGTTCGCGGCTCCCTCGACGATTCGGATGTTCGGCTGGTGCGCCTCCGCCGCGCGGCGCCGTGCCTCTGCCAGCAGCCGTGGATCGGACTCGATGCCGTAGGTGCGGCCGGTCCGCCGCGCGAGCAGCATCGGGTAGTGGCCGATACCCGTACCGACGTCCGCGATGCGCTTGCCGGAGAGCGGGACGATCCGCTCGAGCGCCCCCAGCACCTTGCGGTCGGGGTCGAACAGCTCCGCGACGCGGCGGTGGAGGGTCGGATCCGGGTCGCTCCACGGCGGAAGGATGACCTGCACGGCGGCGCCTCAGTCGATCACGGAAGGGTAACGCGCAGCTCTGCCGGCGAGCCGTCCTCGAGCAGGAGCAGCGTGTCGCGGCGCGGCGGGTCGCCCTCGGCCGGCTGGCTGGCGAGCAGCTGCAGGTCGAACGCGACCGATCCGGCCACGTCCCGCCGCAGCACGTAGAGCGGGACCTCCAGGGTCGCGCCCGGGTCGAGCGGCCCGTAGCCGAGCGTCACCGTGCCGGGCGGCTCGCCGTCCGAGCCGGGACCGAGGACCCAGCGTGTCCAGTCGGTGAAGGTCGACAGCGGCGGGCCGCCGTCCGCGATGCGATCCGGCGTCGCGACAAAGGGCGCCAGGTACACCACGGCGTGGAGCTCCTCGGACCAGCGCAGGATCAGCTCGGCGATCCGCTCATCGGCGAGGTTCGTCACGCGCAACACGATGCGTGCCGGCTGGGCGCCGGGTTCCGGGGTCACGGTCACCGCCACGCGCCGGTCGTCGTGGTTGAGCGGGAGCGCCAGCGAGAACGACGGCTCCGGCCTCGCGGTCGGTGCGGGCGTGGGGGTGGGAGATGCGGTGGGCGACGGCGTCGAGCGGTCGGTCGCCGACGGCGAGGCAAACGGGGCACCGGTATCGCCCGGGCTGGCGACCCCGACCGGTGACGCGGCGCCCGTGGACGTCGGCGCGGGCGTGGCGGATACACCCTCGCCGCCGCACGCGCCGAGCAGGAGGGCGAGGGCGACCATGGCTGCGCCGAGCGGCCGGCGGGCGGCGGCACCCGTGCAGGCCGAGCGGAGATCCAGGACGCGCGAGGCGGCGAGCATCGGCCCGCGATGGTACGTGACGGCCGCGCCTAGACGATCCGCAGCACCACGCCGGAGCGCGCCTCGAGACGAATCGCGAGGCTGCCGTCCCGCTGCAGCGCGACGTCTCGGGGCGCCGTCCCGGAGTCGTCCCGGCCGCCCGGAGGCGCCACCGGATCGAGCCGGCGCCCGGCGAGCTGCTCGGCTCGCACGCGCAGGACCGTCTCGCGCTCGGCGTTGTTGGCCGCGACGACCAGGGCGTCGCGTCCGTCGCTGCGCAGCCAGGCGAGCGCGCCGCCGCGCGCGGCCAGGACCCGGAAGGCGCCGCGACGCAGGACCGCGCTGTCCCGGCGCAGCGCGAGCGCCCAGCGGGTGTAGGCCAGCAGCCCCTCGTTCCAGCGCCCGCGGTCCCAGGGGAAGGCCCGGCGGGAGTCGGGATCGAGCCCCCCGGGCAGCCCGATCTCGTAGCCGTAGTAGACGCAGGGCACGCCGGGGACGGTGGCCTGGACCAGCACCGCGAGCCGTGCCGACGCCACGTCCGAAGAGCAGACCGAGAGCAGCCGCGGCGTGTCGTGGCCGTCCACGAGGTTCAGCTGCGCCTGCGCGACATCGGCCCGGTAGCGGTTGACGAGGCGGTCGAGGCGGCGTGCGAACCCCGGCCCGTCGATCGGCCGGATCCGATCGCGCAGCCCGAAGTGGCGCGACACCAGGCCGGCGTCGATCCGCGGGCCACCCGCAAAGCTCAACGTCGCCGCGAGGAAGGGGTAGTTCATCAGCGCGTCGAAGGTGTCGCCCCGGACCAGCGCGGGGCGGGCGTGCCACACCTCCGCGAGCAGGTAGGCGTCGGGATTCGCGGCGCGGGCGCGGGCCCTGAGGTCCCGCCAGAAGGATCGGTCGCGGACGTCGTCGACCGCGTCGAGCCGCCATCCGTCGGCCCCGAAGCGCAGCCAGTGCTCGACCACGTTGAGCAGGTAGCCGCGGACCTGCCGGTTGCCCAGGTTCAGCTTCGGCAGGGCCGGCAGATCCCACCAGGCACGGTAGCCGAGCCGATGGAGCGACTCCCGCCCGGCGGCGTGGCGCTCCGGCCACGAGGCGTCGAGCTCCTCGTCCACCTGGTCGCTGGGATAGGCGTGTGGGCGGCGCCCCGACGCCAGCCGCCGCCGATCGAGGTGGAACCAGTCGCGATAGGGCGAGTGCCGGCCGACCTCGAGGACGTGGTGGAACGGCCAGAAGCCGCGGCCGGCGTGGTTGAAGACCCCGTCGAGGATGACTCGCATGCCGCGCGCGTGCGCGGCGTCGATGAGCTCGCGGAGTGCCGCATCTCCGCCGAGCAGCGGGTCGACCGCGAAGTAGTCGTACGGGTGGTACCGGTGATTCGACGCCGATGCGAACACCGGGTTGAGGCTGATCGTGTCGGCGCCGAGCTGCTGGATGTGGTCGAGGTGCTCGACGACGCCGAGCAGGTCGCCGCCCTTGAACCCGTTCCGCGTCGGCGGCGCGTCCCACGCCTCGAGCGGACCCGGCTTCGCGACCCGCTCCGACGAGGCGAAGCGGTCCGGGAAGATCTGGTACACGATCGCGTCCCGGACCCAGCCGGGGACGCCTCCGTCCGCCTGCGGAGACATCGGCGGCTAGCCCTTCACGCCGCCGGTGGCGAGGCCGCTGATCAGGTACCGCTGCGCCAGGTAGAAGAAGACCATGACCGGGATGGTCACGATCACCGACAGCGCCATCGTGCCTCCCCAGTTCTGCGTGAACTGGTTGATGAAGAGGCGCACCCCGATCGGGAGCGTGAACGACTCCGGCTCGGTCAGGAAGACCAGCGCGAACAGGAACTCGTTCCAGGCGGTGATGAACGCGTAGAAGGCGGTGACCGCGATGCCGGGGGTCGAGAGCGGCACGACGATCCGCCAGAAGGCGCCGAACGGCCCCAGGCCGTCGATCTTGCCGGCCTCCTCGAGCTCGATGGGGAGCGTGTCGAAGTAGCTCTTCAGCATCAGCACGCAGAACGGCACCGCGGTGGTGGCATACGCGAGGACGAGCGCCCACGGCGTGTTGAGCAGCCGGAACTGGATGCCGAGCAGCTGGTAGAGCGGGACCATCAGGATCACCGCCGGGAACATCTGGCTCACCAGGAAGAAGGTCGTGCTCGGCCGCTTCCCCCAGAAGCGGTGGCGGCTCAGCGCGTAGCCGGCGGTGGCCGCCAGGAAGACCGACAGCGCCGTGGTGAGGACGCTGATCAGCAGCGAGTTGCCGAACCAGTTCCAGAAGAAGCCGCCGGTGGCGCTCCCGGGGTCGAACAGCGCCTGGTAGTTCTCGAGGGTCGGGTCGGCGGGGATCAGCTCGATCTCGGTCGAGAGCACGTCGAACTGGTTCTTGAACGACGTCGAGAAGACCCACAGGATCGGGAACACCGCGATCGCGGAGGCCACGATGAGGATGGAGTGGGTCGCCACGCGCTCCCACAGCGGCTGCTTCATGCCGCCGCCTCCTCGGTGCGGAAGGCGCGCTGGTAGGCGGTCACGAAGATGAGCAGCAGCGACAGGATCACGACCGAGTAGGTGGCCGCCAGCGCCAGCTCACCGGCCTGGAACAGGTTGAACGACTCCGTCACCAGGATGTCCGTCCGGCCGCCCGGCCCGCCGCCGGTGGTCAGGAAGATGACGACGAACAGGTTGAAGGTCCAGATGACGCCGAGCATCGTCACGGCGACCGAGACCGAGCGCAGCTGGGGCAGGGTCACGTTCCAGAACGTCTGGCGCCGCGTGGCGCCGTCGACGCGCGCGGCCTCGTACAGCTCGCCGGGGATCGACTGCATCCCGCCGAGCAGCGCGACCATCATGAACGGCACGCCGAGCCAGACATTGACGATGATGGGTGCGACGTACGCCCAGAAGGGATCCGAGAGCCAGTTCGGTCCGTCGATCCCGAAGCCGCCCAGGAAGAGGTTCAGGAAGCCGTACTCGCCGTTGAAGATGTAGCGCCAGGCGACGGCGCTGATGAAGGCGGGGACCGCCCACGGCAGCATCAGGATCAGCCGATACACGGTCCGCCCGCGGAAGCGCTGGTTGAGGAGCAGCGCCAGCCCGAGCCCGATGGTGTAGTGGAAGAAGACGTTGACGCCGGTCCAGATCGCGGTCCAGCCCAGCCGCCCGCGGAAGTCGGCGCTGGTGAGCACGCCGACGTAGTTGTCGAGGCCGATGAACTGCTCCCGGCTCGGCCTGAAGATCGTCGCCTGGTTGCTCCGGTCGAGGTCGGTGAAGCTCGACCAGATCGACAGACCGAGCGGGTAGAGGACGATGAGCGCCATGACGATGGCGACGGGCGCCATGAAGGCATACGCGACCCACATCCGCTCGCGCATGGGGCGTCTCTCCTCCTCGGTCGGGAAGGGCAGGGTTGACGGGCCGGGCGGCGGACCGCCCGGCCCGTGGAGGCTCTGGCGCTACTGCGCCATGCGGTCGGCGAGCAGCTCCTCCCACGCCGCGGCGACGTCATCGAGCGCCTGCTGCGGCTCCTTGTCGCCGGTCCACGCGGCCTGGAAGTTCGGGCCGAAGTCGGTGTAGATCGCGCCGCCCTCGGGCACGACCGGCCGGTTGGTGGCGTTCTCGATCACCGCCTGGAAGTCGGCGATCAGCTGGTTCTCCTGCACCTCGGGCAGCTCGTACGCGCTGGTGCGAGTCGGGAGCAGGTTGAGCTCCGAGGCCAGGCGGGCCTGGTTCTCGGCGGAGCTGAGGTAGCGGACGAACTCGACCGCGCAGGCCTGCTTCGCCTCGTCCATTCCGGCGTAGAGCACGTAGCTGTGGCCGCCGATCGGCGAGCCCATTTCACCCTCGGGCCCGGCGGGGATGACGCCGATGCCGAGGTTCTCCGGATCCTCGAACTCCGGCCCGGACAGCACGTCGGCGGTGGACCACGGGCCGTTGAAGATCATCGCCACCTGGCCCTCCTTGAAGGCCGTCATGGCGTTGCCGTAGTCGTTCGCGAAGTCGACGTCCTCCGGCGCGATGCCGCCGAGGACCTCGTTCAGCAGGAACTCGAGGCCGGCCACGGAGCCCTCGTTGTTGACGAGGATCTCAGTCACCTGCCCCTCCTCGTTCACGTCGAAGAGCCCGCCGCCGAACGCCCACAGGAACGGCTGCAGCCAGTACGCGTCGCCGCGCATGTAGAACGCGGTGTCGACGTCGGTGCTGTCCTGGATGGTCTGGCCCGCCTCGACGAACTCCTCCATCGTCTCGGGCGCCTCGACGCCGGCCTCCTCCAGCAGCCGCCTGTTGTAGAGCAGGGCCAGCGCATCGGTCACCTGCGGCACGGCGTACGTCTCCCCCTGCCACTGGCCGTAGGCGAGCGGGCCGGGCAGGAAGTCGTCCCACTCCTCCTGGGGAATCTGGTCGGTCAGCGGGACGAGGTAGCCCTTGTCGGCGTAGTCCGCGATCCAGGCGATCTCGGCGCGGAAGACGTCGGGCGCCTCGCCGGCCGCCGCCTGCTGGTCGTAGGCCTGCTGCGCCCCCTCGAACGGGATCTGGGTCGACTCGACCGTCGCGCCTTCGAAGCCCTCGGCGATCTCGTTCATCACCGGGGTCTCCTGGTCGTTCATGGTGTGCGTGAACGTGATCGAGTCGACGCCCTCGCACGCCGCGGCCGCCGCCTCGGTGGGCTCCGCGCCGGCCGTCCCGGCCGGCTCGTCCTCCGGCGTGGGGGACGCGCCTCCGCCCGTGCACGCGGCGAGCGCCAGGCTCGTCGCCATTGCGAGCGGGAGCAGCCTTCTCATGGTCCTGGCTGTCATCGGGATACCTCTCCTCGTGCTGTCTCGGTGAGCTGTCGCCTGTCGGGGTGCTGCTGCGTGGTGGTCACCTCTCTCGTGATCCCGCCGCCGAGCCGCCGGTCAGCCGGCGGAGGCCACGGGGGGCGATGCGGTTGAGCCGCGCACGACGAGCCGGGTCGGCAGGCGGTCGGTCCCGGAGTGCCGGCCGCTCCCCGAGCGGATCGCGTCGATGAGGCGCCGCGCGGCGAGGCGCCCCTTCTCCCTGATCGGTTGGTGGACGGTGGTCAGCCGGGGCGACGTCCACGACGCGGCCGGCACGTCGTCGAAGCCGATGATGGATAGCCTCCCCGGCACCTGTACTCCGGCATCGAGCGCGGCGTTCAGCACGCCGATCGCCACCACGTCGCTCATCGTCACGATCGCCGTCGGCAGGTCCTGTGCGAGAGCGGCGAAAGCGTCGCGTCCGCCCTCCTCGGAGACCGACACCGCGAGGACGCGCAGCCGGAGCGCCGCGGCGCCTTCGTTCACCTGACCGTCGAGGGCCTCCTGGGCGAGGCCCAGGCCGTCGCGCACGCCACGCAGACGGCGCGCGCTCATCCCGCCTCGCTCGTCCGCCGGCGTGTCGGGGTGACGGGCGATGAGCAGCACCACGATGTCGCGGTGCCCGAGCTCCCGCAGGTGGGCGGCCGCCTGCCGAGCTCCCTCGACGTCGTCGATCGCGATCACCGACGCGCCGTCCCACGCCTCCACGTCCAGGGCGACGATCGGCAGGTCCCCGCGCCGCACCAGCTCGAGCTCCGGATGGTCGGGCTCCAGGCCGAGAAGGATGAGCCCGTCCACGAGCGCCGCCTCGATGCTCCGGGCGATGGAGCCCCGCACGGGCGGGACGATGACCACCGCGATGCCCTGCTCGTCGCACTCGTCGCCGAGCCCGCGCACCAGCTCCGCCACGAACGGGTTCGCGAAGATGTCGTGGGTCGACTGCGGGACGACCAGACCGATCTGGTCCGTGCGCCGCGCGGCCAGCCGCCGCGCGATCGGGGACGGCCGATAGCCGATCTCCGCGGCGACGGCAAGGATCCGCTCGCGGGTCGTGGCGTTGAGGTTGTCGGGCTGGTTGAAGGCGAAGCTGACCGCGGTCTTGCTCACGCCCGCCTCGCGCGCGACGTCCCCGATGCGCGGCCGTCGTCCCATCGGCCCTCCGTCCCTGTGCCGCTGTCGGCGGCGTTCGCGCGGCTCTGCGTCACGAGCCTCGCGCCTGAACCGATTTAGAAAACCGGTTTAGCGGGGCGGGAGGATAGACGTGCCGAGTCGCGGCTGTCAACCCGGGAATCCGTCGAAGCCAGGGACGTATCTCTCACCAGCTGAGCGTTACGACGCCTCGTGCCGGCGGATGTTGAGCTATCTCTCCCCACGTGAGAGATAAGTCCGGCGCGGATGCCCGGCCCGTCGTAAGCCGCATCTGGTGAA
>DATADA010000051.1:0-11879 GCA_036258775.1 Candidatus Limnocylindria bacterium
GTACGCCTCGCGAAACTCCTCGATGACCTCCCGCGGCACGCCGCGCTGCCGAAGCTCGGCTTCCAGCATCCGTCGGCCGCGTGGCGCGTGGCGATCGCGCTGCTCGAGCCACCAGCGGACGAAGGCGGCGTCATCGAGGTAGCCGAGGTCCGCCAGCCGATCCACGGTGGCGGTCACCACGGCGTCCGGCACGCCCGCGCGACGGAGGCGGCGTTCCACCTCCCAGCGCGTCCGTGGCCGGGTCCCGAGGAAACGCGCCGCGACCTCGAGCGCGGCCTCGGCATCGGGTGGCTCGGCCGAGGTCCGCCGCCCGCGGCGGCCCGGCATGCCCCCTACTCCGCCTCGCTGATGCCGTCGACTCCCACGTCGATCGATGCGACACGGCCGCGAATCTCCGCCTCGATCCGCGCGGCGATCTCCGGGTTCGAGCGCAGGAACTCGCGGGCGTTCTCACGGCCCTGGCCGAGCCGCGTGTCGCCGTAGTTGAACCACGCGCCGGTCTTGGACAGCACGCCGGCCGCGATGCCCACGTCCAGGAGGCCTCCCTCGCGGCTGATGCCCTCGTTGTAGAGGATGTCGAACTCGGCGATCCGGAACGGGCTGGCGACCTTGTTCTTGACGACCTTCACCCGCGTCCGGGAGCCGACCGCGTCGGTCCCGCTCTTCAGCGTCTCGATGCGGCGGATGTCCATCCGCACGCTCGCGTAGAACTTCAGCGCCCGGCCGCCCGGCGTCGTCTCGGGGTTTCCGAACATGACGCCGATCTTCTCCCGCAGCTGGTTGGTGAACACGAGCGCCGTTCGGGTTCGGTTGATCGCGCCGGTCAGCTTGCGGAGCGCCTGGCTCATCAGGCGTGCCTGGAGGCCGACGAAGCTGTCCCCCATCTCCCCCTCGATCTCGGCGCGCGGGACCAGCGCGGCCACCGAATCGACGATGACGACGTCGACGCCACCCGATCGGATCAGCGTCTCTGCGATCTCGAGCGCCTGCTCCCCGGTGTCCGGCTGGCTGACCAGCAGCTCGTCGACGTCGACGCCGACGTTGCGCGCGTAGCTCGGGTCGAGTGCGTGCTCGGCATCGATGAAGGCGACGACGCCACCGGCCCGCTGGGCGTTGGCGGCGACGTGGTAGCAGAGCGTCGTCTTGCCGCTCGACTCGGGCCCGTAGATCTCGGTGATCCGTCCGCGCGGCACGCCGCCGACGCCGAGCGCGAGGTCGAGCGCGATCGAGCCGGTCGGGATCGCCTCCACCTGCATCTTCGCGCCGGAGTCGCCCAGGCGCATGATGCTGCCGCGGCCGAACTGCTTCTCGATCTGGAGGATGGCCGCATCGACGGCGCGGCTTCGCTCCGCGCTGCGATCCGCGGCGGCCTGTCCGCCGTTGCGTCCGATCGCGGGATCCGGCTTGACCGATACCACCGGGGCGTCCATGACTCGCCTGTCTCCTTCCTGGTGCTCCGGCGGCCCGAGCGTCACGCCTCGTCGCCGGGCTCGCGCGGCTTGCGCTTGGGCTTGATCACCTCGACCGTCCTCGGCGGCTCGTAGGTCGTTGCCGGTGGCGGAGCCTTCGCCGCTTTGTCCTTCGGCTTGCGCTTCTCCTGGTGACGCGGCCGATCTCGGCCCTTGGCCATCGCCCCAACCTCCGCTGCGTGAGCCGGTCGAGCGTGCGCAGATCATGCGACAGGACCGCTTACCGGCAACTTACCGGGCGCTTACGCAGACGCTCCGATGTCCGCTGATTCTACGCCCGGCACCCTCGCCGACAGCCGACGCATGGGTAGCGTACACCGCCTGTCATACGGTGTCATACGATTTTCTCCTCTCGTCGGCTCGCGCCCCGTACGCACCGCGGATCCGGGCGGAGAGCGCTGCGAAGGACCCGTCCCTGAGGGAGGCCCGCAGCCGCCTCATGAGCTCGAGCGTCCACGCGACGTTGTGCACCGTCGCGAGCCGGTATCCGAGCAGCTCGTCGGCGCGAAACAGGTGCGCCAGGTAGGCTCGCGAGTGGTTCCGACACGTCTCGCAGCCGCAGCCGGCGTCCACCGGACCGGGGTCATCCTGAAAGCGGCTGTTGCGCACATTCAGCTTGCCGGCGTCCGTCCACAGCTGGCCGTTGCGCGCGACGCGCGTGGGAAGGACGCAGTCGAACAGGTCGATCCCGCGCTCGATCGCCGAGAAGAAGTCGACCGGGGAGCCGACGCCCATCAGGTAGCGCGGCCGAGGATCGTCGCCGAGCGCGTCCCCCACGGCATCGAGGCAGGCCACCATCTCGGTCTTCGTCTCGCCCACCGAGAGGCCCCCGACGGCGATGCCGTCGAACGGCATCGCTGCGATCGCCGCCGTCGAGCGCCGCCGCAGGTCGAGATCCACGCCGCCCTGCACGATGCCGAACAGCGCCTGGTCCGACCGGCGTCGCGCGGCCACCGAACGCGCGGCCCAGCGATGGGTTCGCTCCGTCGTCTCCTCGACCCGGTCGCGGGTCGCGCGGGGGTCGATCGGCTCGTCCAGCACCATCGCGATGTCGGATCCGAGCGCCTCCTGGATGGCGACCGCGATCTCGGGAGTGAGGCGGTGCGAGGAGCCGTCCAGATGGCTGGCGAACGTGACCCCATCATCGTCGACTCGTCGCAGGTGGCTCAGGCTGAAGACCTGGAACCCGCCGGAATCGGTCAGGATCGGCCCGTCCCAGGCCATGAACCGATGCAGCCCTCCCAGCCGTGCGATGCGCTCCGCGCCCGGCCGCAGGCTGAGGTGGTACGTGTTCGCCAGGATGATCTGCGTTCCGGCGGCCCGCAGGTCACCCGGCGTGAGGCTCTTCACCGTGGCCTGGGTGCCGACCGGCGCCCATGCCGGCGTGTCGACCTCTCCGTGCGGCGTGGCCAGACGCCCGAGCCGCGCGCGTGCCACGCCGGTGCGTCGAGCGTCGAAGCGGATCGCGCCTGCCACGGCCCGAGCATAGAACCGCCGCGGGGCACGCCGGCACCGATCAGACGATGAGCATCGCGTCCCCGAAGCTGAAGAAGCGGTACCCCGCCGCCAGCGCGGCGCGGTAGGCGGCGATCAGCGTGTCCCGGGCATCGAGCGGCCCCACGCCGGGCATCCCGTGCTGGACGAAGGCGGCCACCAGCAGCAGCAGCGAGCTGCGCGGCAGGTGGAAGTTCGTGACGAGCGCGTCGACCGCGCAAAACGCGTGCGGCGGGGTGATGTAGAGGTCGGTCCAGCCCTCGCTGGCCCCGTCGCGGCAGGCGGTCTCGAGCACCCGTACCGACGTCGTCCCCACGGTCACGATGCGGCCGCCCCGCCGCCTCGCCGCGAGGAGGCTCTCGCGCGCCTCCGGCGAGATGGCGTACCACTCGCGGTGGATGCGGTGCTCCTCGACGTACTCGCCCTCGAGCGGTCGGAAGGTGTCGAGCCCGACGTGGAGCGTGACGTCGGCTCGTCGGACTCCGCCCGCGTTCAGCTCGCGCAGCAGCTGAGGCGTGAAGTGGAGCCCCGCGGTCGGCGCCGCCGCAGACCCCGGAGGCCGGGCATACACCGTCTGGTAGCGCTCTGCCGGCGCCGAGCGGTCGCCGATGTAGGGCGGCAGGGGCATCTCTCCGGCGGCGGCCATCACCTCATGCGCGTCGCGGTCGAAGCGCACCGCGCGCGTGCCTTCGGCGATCCGCTCCCCCACCTCGACGTGGTGCCCCCCGCGGAGCGCCAGCCGCGTCCCCGGCGCGATTCTCCGCGACGGCCGCACCAGCGCCTCCCAGCGGCCATCGTCCAACGGCCGCAGCAGGAGCACCTCCGCGGACTTCCCACCCTCGCGGCGTGCCGCCAGGCGGGCGGGAAGCACGCGGCTGTCGTTGACGACCAGCAGGTCACCCGGCCGCAGCTCGTCTTCGATCTCGCGGAACAGCCGATGCCTGAGCGCCGGGCGTCCCGGGGCCGACGCCGCGCGATCGAGGACGAGCAGCCGCGACGCGTCGCGCGGCTCGACGGGCCGCTGGGCGATCGCCTCACGCGGCAGCTCGTAGTCGAAGTCGTCGACGCGAAGTCGCGACGGCCGATCCATCGGCGCAAGGCTACCGCCGCGGGAGGCGGTTGCCGTGCGCGGGAGAGAGTGCACCCGCCTAATTCACATGGAGTGACCGTTACGCCGCCGTGACACCACCCTGAACCGCCTTAACGGTCACCCGGTGTGAATCCGGCAGGAATCCCGCGGCCGCAGACCGATAACGGGCACCCGGTGTGAATCCGGCAAGAGGTCAGGCCCTGCCAGCCCCGGACCGCTTAGGCGTCAGCCCACTCCGAATCGGTCAGGCGGCAGGTGGCGGCGCGATCAGCCCCTGCAGCCAGGGAACCGCGAAGAAGAGCAGGAAGGCGATGGCCACGACCCACAGGAGCGGGTGGATCTCACCGGCACGGCCGCGGACCAGCTTCAGGAAGACGTACGTCACGAACCCGGCCGCGATGCCGGTCGTGATCGTGAACGTCAGCGGCATGACGATGGCCGTGACGAGGACAGGGAACATCTCGTCGATGTCGCCCCACTCGAACTCGCGCGCGATCGTGAACATCAGGAAGCCCACGATCACCAGTGCCGGTGCGGTCGCCTGCGCGGGCACGATCCCGGCGATCGGCGCGATCAGGATGGCGAGCAGGAACAGGATGCCGACGACCACGGCCGTCAGTCCGGTGCGTCCCCCCTCGGAGACGCCGGCCGCGGACTCGATGTAGGTTGTGTTCGAGCTCACCCCGAAGGCACCGCCGAGGACCGCCCCGAGCGAGTCGACGAGCAGGACCCGGCCGACGCCGGGCAGCCTGCCCGACTCGTCGACGAGGCCCGCCTGCTCCCCGACCCCGACGACCGTGCCCATCGTGTCGAAGAAGTCGGACAGCATCAGGCTGAAGATCACGAGTGCCACGATCAGCACCGGCGCGGCGGTCCAGACCTCCAGCATGGCAGCGATCGGCTGGCCGATGGTCTGGAAGTTATCGGCGCTGAAGTCGAAGAAGTACTGCTCCGGCAGCACCGCGGTGTTCGGCGCGAACCCGGAGTTCTCCGGTCCGACGACGGCATTCAGCGCGATCGCGATCAGGGTCGTGGCGATGATGCTGATCAGGAGCGCGCCGCGGACGCGCATGGCCATCAGCGCCAGGGCGATGGCGAGGCCGACGACGAACGTCAGCGTGCCCACGTTCGTGATGCTGCCCGGGGCGACCACCGGTCCGCCCTCGGCGCCGCGGGCCACGAAACCGCCGTTGACGAGCCCGATGAAGAGGATGAAGAGCCCGATCCCGACGGCGATGGCCCGCTTCAGGTTCGTCGGGATCGCCTCCATGATCGCCTGCCGGAGTCCGGTCAGCACGAGCACGGTGATGATCAGCCCCTCCCAGATGATCACCGCCATCGCCTGCTGCCAGCTGAGCCCGCGGGTGAGGATGAGCTCGAAGGCGACGACCGCGTTGAGGCCGAGTCCGGCCGCCATGGCGAACGGGTAGTTCGTCGCCAGCCCCATCGCGATGGTCAGGATCCCGCCGGCAAGCGCGGTCGCGACGGCGACCGGGATGAAGGGCGGCCCGAGTCCCGTGCCACCGGCGTCCACCGGCGCCAGCGGCCCCCCGGCGAGGATCGTGGGGTTCACGAAGATGATGTAGGCCATGACCATGAAGGTGGTCAGGCCAGCCCGCACCTCGGTGCCGACGCTCGTGCGGCGCTCTCCGAGCCGAAAGAAACCGGCGAGCCCGGTCTCCCGGTCATCCGCCGCGGCGGCACGCTGCTGCCGCTCCCCGCTCTGCGACGTCGCCTCCACTCGACCCTCCGCCTCCCTGGTGGCCCGCCCGACACCGGCCGCGGACGGTGCGAGCCGATGCTAACGCCCGGCGGGCGTCGCGGGACCCGGTTTCCGCACCCGACCGGTCCGCGACCTGCCGTGCGGACGGTCCGGCGGCGCGCGTCGGGCCAGCGGCCGGCCGGTGCGCCGGGCTACCGCCGCAGGAACAGGTTGGCGAGGATGGTCAGGACGATCGAGATGACGAGCATCGTGGCGAGCGGAATGTAGATGCCGCCGCGCTCGCCCTCGATGGCGATGTCGCCCGGCAGGCGCCCGAACGGCAGCCGGACGCCGAACGCCGCCAGGCCGCCGATCACGACGAGGACTATCCCGACGATGAGCAGAACGCGGCCGACGTCAGGAGACACCGCTCTCACGCTCTTGCAGCAGTCGCGCGAACACGCGCGCGACCGGGATGACCGTCGCGCACCACGACGCCGACCGCGGGCAGCGGGGCTCGGGCCGCCTCATCGCGGAGCGCCGCGGTACGGTCGCGCTGATCAAACGACCTCATCAGTCCTACCCGGGACCGTCGAAGAGGCCGGGCTGGGTGATCCCCGCTTCGGCGATGGTTCGGGCCCCCTCGGCCGGCGGCGTCAGGCCGAGGTGTCGCCAGCCAGTCGGCGTCAGCAGGCGGCCGCGCGGCGTGCGGGCCAGCAGCCCGGCCTGCATGAGGTACGGCTCGACGACGTCCTCGACCGTCTCGACCGGCTCGCTCACCGTCGCGGCCATGGTCGAGAGGCCCACCGGCCCGCCGCCATGGTGCTCGGCGATCGCCCGCAGCAGCTGGCGGTCCATCGCGTCGAGCCCGAGGTCGTCGATCTCAAGGAGGTCGAGCGCGGAGGTCGCCAGCTCCCCGGTGACGCGGCCACCGTCCGAGGCGGCGCCACGGACCTGCGCGTAGTCACGCACCCGCTTCAGCAGCCGGATGGCGATGCGAGGCGTCCCGCGGCTGCGGCGCGCGACGATCTCCGCCGCCTCGTCATCGGTCTCGACGTCGAGGATCACCGCGCCGCGTCGGACGATGCGCTCGAGCTCCGCCTCCGTGTAGTAGTCGAGCCGGTACGTCGCCCCGAACCGGTCCCGAAGCGGGCCGGTGATCGCCCCGACCCGCGTCGTGGCGCCGATCACTGTCACCTGCTCGATCTGCAGCCGCACGGTCCGCGCCCCGGGCCCCTTGCCGAGCACCACGTCGAGGGCGAAATCCTCCATCGCGGGGTACAGGATCTCCTCCACCACGTGGCTGAGCCGATGGACCTCGTCGATGAACAGCACGTCGCCGCGCTCCAGGCTCGTCAGCACCGCGGCCAGGTCGCCGGCCCGCTCGATGGCTGGCCCGCTGGTCGTGCGGATCTGTGCGCCCATCTCCGCCGCGACGATGTTCGCGAGGGTCGTCTTGCCGAGCCCGGGCGGGCCGTAGAGGAGGATGTGGTCGACCGGCTCGTTCCGCTGCCGGGCGGCGTCGATCAGGATCGCGAGGTTCTCCTTGACGCGGTCCTGCCCGGCGAACTCGTCGAGTCGGCGGGGGCGAACCGTCGACTCGAGGCTGCGCTCCTCGGGCGCCAGCTCCGCGCTCGTGATGCGCTCGACCGTCATCGGTGTGTCGCCCGTGATGGCCACGCCGATCCGCGCGAATCGAACATATGGCCGATTCTAGCCTTCGCGCAGCGCATCGGCGGCCCAACGGCGAACGATGGCGTGATGCGCGGACCACGCCGCCCAGACCGACACGGCCCAGGCGCGCACCAGCTGCGCGTGCTCCTCGCCGTCGCGGGCGGCGAGGACGTCGCGAACGTCCATCTCGTACTCCGTCGGGGGGGTGAGCCACGGCCAGTCGGCGGCCGCGTGGGCGAGCCGCTGGGTGTGGGGCGTGAGCTCGATCGGTCCGAGGCCGTGCTCGAGCCAGTGGCAGATCGCGATCAGGTGCAACGCCACCGACTGCCGCTGCCGGCGTCCGTCGGTCCCCGGGTGCTGCGCGGCGTAGACGTCGACGGTGTGGCGGTGAACCCGGCCGAAGCGCGCGTCGCCATACTCGCGCGCGAGCAGCTCGGTGTACGCCCGCCAGCAGCCCGTCGAGGCGCCGATGTACGCGTGCGCCGGGACGTCGGGGGCCGTGGCAAAGATGCCGCCGCAGCCCGGGCAGCGCTGGATCCGGATCGCGAGGTCAGCCGGCGTGTCGACGTCGGGTGCGTGCGCCGTGACGATGACCGGCTCCACGAGCTCGGCTCGCTCGCCGAGCAGCTCGCGCAGGCCGGAGTCGCCTGACAGCGTCTCCACCAGCGCGAAGGCGGCCCGCTCGAGGAGGACCGGCGGCGCGAGCAGCCCGCGCTCGTCCATGCTGGCGACGACCGGTCGCGCTCCGCGGGCGCCCACGAGGCCGGCGAGCCGGTCGGGGCCGACCGTCGGCTGGTCGCCGAGCAGGATGATCGCCGCCTGCACGTGCTGGGGCAGCGCGGCGATCCCGAGCCGAACGGAGCGGCTGAGACCTTCCTCGGGGCGATCGTTCTCGACGCCGAAGGTGCCGCTCGGCGCCGGCACGCCGGGGGGCAGCACGGCGATGATCGGCTCGAGCCCGGCCCGGTCGGCGCTCCGCACCACCGCGTCGAGCATCGTCATGCCCGCTCCGAGGCGCGCAAGCTGCTTCGGCGAGCCGAATCGGCGCGACCTGCCCGCGGCCAGGACGACCGCGGCGACGTTTGTCTTCGGCCTCTGCATCGGTTCGTGTCTTACACCAGCAGCGGCGCGCCGCGACGTCGCGTTGCCGCCAGCCGAGCCGGATGCGGTCTGTCCGATACAGTGCGCCGACCCACGGCTCATGCACCGGAGTGATCATCGGCCTCATGCCTTACCGCCGCGTTACCGATGAATGACCGCGAGCCGTCCGACCTGTTGATCGCCAATGGCGACGTGGTCGACGGCAGCGGGGCGCCGGCTCGCCGGGCGGACGTCGCGGTGTTGGATGGCCGGCTCCGGATCGTGCCGGACGGCGGAACGCTGCGAGCGGGGCGGCGGATCGACGCAACGGGGCTGGTCGTGGCGCCCGGCTTCATCGATCTGCACAGCCACTCCGGCCTGATGATCCTCGCCGACCCACGCCACGAGCCGAAGCTGCGGCAGGGCGTCACGACCGAGGTGATCGGCGTGGACGGTCTGTCATACGCGCCGATGCGGTCGCGCGACGACCTGCTGGCGCTGGTGAACATGAACGCCGGGCTCGACGGCTGGCCCGATGGCGTCGCGTACGAATGGGATCGCGTCACGGCCTACCTGGATCGGCTGGACGTGGCGCGGCCGTCGCTCAACCTGGCGTTCCTGGTCGGCAACAGCGCGCTCCGGATGACCGCCATGGGCTGGGCGGAGCGAGCCGCGGACGATCGGTCACTGGCGGACATGCGGGCGGTGCTCCGCGAGGCGATGGAGGACGGCGCCTTCGGCCTCTCCTCGGGGCTCGACTACCCGCCGGGCAGCTACGCCGACACCGGGGAGCTCGCCGCCCTGACCGCCGAGGCGGCTCGACACGGCGGCTTCTACCACACGCACGTGCGCTACCCGCTCGGCGACCGCTACCTGGACCCGTTCCGCGAGGCGATCGAGATCGGACGGCGGGCGGGCGGCGCGCCGGTCCACATCACCCACTTCTATCACCGCCAGACGCATCCCGGCGGCCCCGAGCCGCTCCTCGCGCTCGTCGACGAGGCACGCGCAGGTGGCCAGGACGTGACCTTCGACACCTACCCGTACGAGTGGGCGAGCACGCGGCTCCTCATCCAGCTCCCGCAGTGGATGCAATCGGGCGGACCGATACAGACGAAGGAGCGGCTTGCGGACGGTGCGGTCCGCGCGCGCGTTCGCGCCGAGCTTGCCACCCGGGGCGCGGCGTACACCTCGCCATCGGGCTGGGCGGACGTCCGGCTCGGCGCCTTCACCCGTCCCGAGAACCTCGACTGGGAGGGGCGCACCGTCGCCGACGTGATGCGCGAGCGCGGCGTGGACGCGGTCGACGCCATCTGCGACCTGCTGCTGGGCGAGGACCTGCGGGTCAACCAGGTGACGAGCGGGCCGTGGAGCCAGACACTGCCCCGGTTCATCGAGCATCCGGTCGGGATGTTCGGGACCGATTCCACCTTCATCGGGGAGAAGCCGTCGCCGCGGACGTACGGCTCGTTCCCGCGCGTGCTCGGGCAGTTCGTCCGGGACGAGGCGCTGCTGAGCCTCGAGGAGGCCGTCCGCAAGATGACCTCGGCGCCGGCGGCCCGGCTGGGGCTTCCCGACCGCGGCCTCGTCCGCGATGGCTACGCGGCGGACCTCGTCGTCTTCGACCCGGCGCGGGTGCGCTCCAATGCAACGTACGAAGAGCCACGGCGCTTCCCCGACGGGATCGAGCACATGATCGTCAACGGCACGCCGGTCGTGGACAGCGGCGAGCACACCGGCGCGCTGCCCGGCCGGGTGCTGCGGCGCGGTCGCCCGCAGCCCGTCTGAGCCGATACGGGGCCGCCCGCTCTCTGGCGGCGCGAAGAGCGAAGGCGATGGCGCTGCCGGCGGAACGTGAACGGCCGCCGAGGCTCAGCCGGCGTGAGCGCGCGCTAGGATGCGCCGATGGAGCGGCAACCCGCGCGCGCGACCACGAGGACCGCGCCGCCACCGACCCGTAGCGTCCCGCTGACGCGGCCCGTCGAAGCGCCGCTCATCGCGCCCCCCGGCGAGCCGACGCCGGGTCGCGCGCGCCCGGCCCTGCCGCTCCGCCGGGAGGGGCCCGCGAAGCTCACCGGCGAGGCGAAGTACGCCGACGACCTCGTGTTTCCCGACGCGTGGTACGGCGCCACGATTCGCTCGGGCGACCCGCACGCGCGGCTGCTGGCGATCGAGCTCGGCGATGGGTTCGACTGGCGGCGCGTGGCGCTCGTCACCGCGGACGACATCCCGGGCGAGAACGTCGTGTCTCTGATCGACGACGACCAGCCCGTGCTCGTGCCGCTCGGCGGGGAGATCCGCCACCACGCCGAGCCGGTGTGCCTGCTCGCCGCGGCGGACCGTGAGACCCTGCACGAGGCGAAGCGGCACGTCTCCCTGCGGACGGAGCCGATCCCCCCGGTCTTCGACCCGCTCGCGTCGGAGCAGGTCTTCGCTCACTTCGAGATCGCGCGAGGCGACGTGGAGTCGGCCCTCGCATCGGCCGACCTGGTCGTGGAGGGCGAGTACCGGGTCGGGCACCAGGAGCAGCTCTACATCGAGAACCAGGCGATGATCGCCGTCCCGCGCGAGGACGGCGGCTTGACCGTCCATGGCTCGTGCCAGTGCCCGTACTACATCCACAAGGCGATGAAGCGGGCTCTCGACCTCGACGACCGACGCTGCGTCGTCGTCCCTCCCGGCGGCCAGGCCCCGGGTCGAGCCACTACGACGCTTCCACTCCGTCGCGAGGGCCCCGAGAAGCTGACCGGCGTCGCGAAATACGCCGACGACCTCGTCTTCCCCGGCGCGTGGTACGGCGCCACGGTCCGCTCCACCGAGCCTCTCGCGCGCCTGCTCGCGATCGAGCTCGATCCGGGCTTCGACTGGTCGCGCGTCGCCGTCGTGACCGCTCGCGACATCCCCGGCGAGAACGTCGTGTCGCTGATCGACGACGACCAGCCCGTGCTCGTGCCCCTCGGCGGGGAGATCCGCCACCAGGCCGAGCCGGTGTGCCTGCTCGCCGCGGCGGACCGTGAAACCCTGCACGAGGCGAAGCGGCACGTCTCGCTGCGGACGGAGCCGATCCCCCCGGTCTTCGACCCGCTCGCGTCGGAGCAGGTCTTCGCTCACTTCGAGATCGCGCGAGGCGACGTGGAGTCGGCCCTCGCATCGGCCGACCTCGTCGTGGAGGGCGAGTACCGGGTCGGGCACCAGGAGCAGCTCTACATCGAGAACCAGGCGATGATCGCCGTCCCGCGCGAGGACGGCGGCGTGACCGTCCATGGCTCGTGCCAGTGCCCGTACTACATCCACAAGGCGATGAAGCGGGCTCTCGACCTCGACGACGAGCGCTGCGTCGTCGTGCAGACCGAGACGGGCGGCGGGTTCG